>JBQTGW010000066.1:0-7971 GCA_052390495.1 Pseudonocardiales bacterium | reverse complement strand
CGGGGGGTGAGGACAGGACAGGGCCACAGCATGGTCGCAGCCCGCCGTTGCACGTTACTTCAGGTGACCGGCAGGGCGGGCGGGGTCCTGCTCAGGCAGCATCGACCAGCGATGACACCGGGGGAGGCACAGGCCTCCCACTCTCCGGAGCCGGTGACCGCCGTGCCCGGCGCGACCAGCCACCAGCCCAGCCCCTGATCACCTTGTCGGAAGAACACAGCCCGGTGAGCACCCTCCTCTGCCGAAACACCAATCAGAGGGCACCGGCCCGGCACCAGGAAGATCCCGCAGTAGCCAGAGAGGACCCAGACCTGACCGGGATCCCGGCGCACCCGCTCCGGACAGAGTAAACCCACACCCAACCTGCGACTCGATATGACGATCACACGACAGCCGGCGAACTTGCCGTTGCCCTGGTTGATAGCGCATTACGCCACCCGCTTCCTGACCCAGCTGCCGACGCCGGTGCAGGACTCCCGCCACGGATGTGAGCTGCGAAAACTACTCAAGTCGTGCTGAATCTTCAGCAACCACCGGATTGCTGAGTTCACCGATACCCTCAATACTGACTGCCACCTCGTCACCCGGCAGGAGGGGACCCACCCCGGCCGGAGTTCCGGTCAGCACCACATCTCCAGGGAACAGGGTCATGGCGCTGGAGATGTACGCCAGTAGATCGGGTACGGCCCACAGCATGTCCGAGGTGTGGCCGTCTTGGCGTTGCTTACCATTCACACTGCACCGGATTGCAAGAGCAGCTGGGTCCAGCTCGGTTTCCAGCCACGGCCCCAGTGGGCAGAATGTGTCGAAGCTCTTCGCGAAGCTCGGCTGCCCGTCCCGGCGCTGGATGTCGCGGGCCGTCACATCGTTCGCGCATGTGTAGCCGAAAATGGCGGCTGCGGCGTGCTCTGGCGGCAGGTCCCGGCACCGACTGCCGATAATCACGGCCAACTCAGCCTCATAGTGGACTTCTTGTGATATGCGCGGGTAGACAATCGCCGTGCCGGGACCAACTACACCCGAGGGCGGTTTGAAAAAGATCCGAGGTGCCGCACTACGCTCGAGTCCCAGCTCCCGGGCGTGTTCGGCGTAGTTACGGCCTACTGCCACGATCTTGCTCGGCTCGGCTGGCGCCAATAACCGCACCGCGTCCAGTGGCACAGTCTGATCGGTCAGTTGGCTGCCGGACTGCCACGGGACGTCGCTAAGACAGGTCACCGTGTCACCGGTTCCGGCTCGGACCCACCTGGCGTGGTTATCCATCAGGACACGAGCGAAACGCATGAGATCATGATGGAGCAAGAGCAGGCACGAGACATCGTCTGTGCTCATGAATTCGAGGGTAAGAGTCTGCCCTTGGGCGACCACGCCGCTCGTGGTTCGCACGTCTACCTTGGTTTGGCTGGCCCGCTCCAGAAATGCGTGGACAGTCCGGTCACCGCGCTCATAAGCCAGCAAGGCCCCGGCGTCGAGGATCAGGGTCACGCTGCGCCTTCGGCGCCGATGTCCACACTCGGCCCGAGCGTCGGGTCACGCGGGGTCCAGCGGGTGGCGGAAGCGCAAGCCTGGATAGCGCGCGAAGCCGCGGTCTGCGGTGATCCACTCTGAACCGGACTCGATCGCCAGGGCAGCCAGGCAGGCGTCCGGCACGAGGTTGCCGCGAGCGCCTGCCTTGCCGCCGAGCTCGGTGAAGATCTGCCAGTGCCGAGGCCCGGGAGCGACGGGCACCGCGCTCGGCGCGGACCGGACGGCGTCGGCGAACTCTCTGGCCAGCTCCCAGCTACTGGGCGGGTCGAAGATGCGCGGGTGGGTCACGATTCGCAGCACACTGCTCAGCACGAGATCGGACACACCGAACGCTTCCTCGCCGTTCATGGCGTCCTCCAGCCAGGTGCGGTACTCGTCATGCCGGTCGGCGCCTTCCTTGTGGGCGCACACCAGGACATTGACGTCGCAGAGGATCACCGACCGCCGTCCATGAGGTCGAGCAGACCAGCGTTGTCGTCGAGGTGCACGCCCGGTCGCGGACGCCCCGGACTGGTGGGCACCGACGCCCTCGGACGGCCCGGTTCGGCGCGCGAGGCAAGCACTTGGCGGAGTGCATCCTCGATCACTTGGCTCAACGTCCGTCCGCTGCGCGCGGCGCTGATCTTCGCTCGCACCACGAGTTCGTCATCGAGCTGCAGAGTCGTCCTCATGCAGACAAGCATACAACGCAAGCAGATGTATGAGAGACACTGTGCGTAGGCTCCGACACGATCCGGTGAGGCGCGTGAGTGAAAATTACCGCAGTGCGGACGTATCGATTCTTGACTTGCCGGGGCATCCTGGGGCGGTGACTGGAGGTGTACGGGGCGTGGCGGGTGTGGACTTCTTCATCAGTCACGTTGGGCGGGACCGGGCGTGGGCGGAGTGGGTCGGCTGGCACCTGGAAGCAGCCGAGTACACCGTGGAGCTGGACTGCTGGGACTGGGCGGCGGGCGAGAACTTCATCAGCAGGATGCAGAGCGCGGTAGACGTGGCGGACCGCACGGTGGCGTTGTGCTCCCCGGCCTACTTCGAACAGTGGCGGTACACCACCGACGAGTGGACCTCAGCGCTGGTCAAGGACGACAAGGGGAAGCAGCGGCTGGTGCCGGTGCAGATCGAGCCGTGCGAGATGCCGTCGCTGCTGCGCCCGTTGCTGCACGTCGAGTTGTTCGGTGTGGACGAAGCCGAGGCGGTTCGCCGCTTGATCGCCGCGGCGCGGGGTCCAGCCCGGCCGGACGGCCAACCCGGGTTTCCCGGCCGAGGCCGCAGCCGGGCGAGGACCGGCCAGGAACCGGCGGGTCCGCGGCTGCCGGGGGTGTTACCGCCGGTGTGGAACGTCGGCCCGCGCAACCCGGGGTTCGTCGGGCGGGACGACACGCTGGTGCAGCTGCGGGAGCGGCTCCAGTCCGGTGGGCCGGCGGTGGTGCAGGCGCTGCATGGCATGGGCGGGGTCGGCAAGACCCAGGTGACGATCGAGTATGCGTACCGCTACGCCGGGGCCTATGACGTGGTCTGGTGGGTCAGCGTCAGCGCCGGGGAAACCGATCTGATCGGCGAGCAGTACGCGGCACTCGCGGTCGAGCTCGACCTGACCCCGCCGCAGGCCGACACCGCGTCAGCGGTCAATGCGCTGCGGGCCTACCTGCGGGGACATGGCCGGTGGCTGTTGCTGCTCGACAACGCCGAGTCCCCCCGCGACCTGCGGGACTGGTTGCCCGCCGGCCCCGGACACGTCCTGATCACCTCTCGCAACCCCGGCTGGGACGAGCTCGCCGCCCGGGTGGAGGTCGATGTGCTGCCCCGCCCGAAATCGGTGGAGCTGATCCGCGTCTCCCGGCCCGGGGCAAGCGAAGCCGAGGCCGACCGCCTGGCCGAGGCCCTCGGCGACCTGCCACTGGCCTTGGCCCAAGCGGCCAGGTTCCTGGCCGAGACCGGCATGCCGGTTGACGACTACCTGGTCCTGTTCGGAACCCAGACGGAGGAACTGCTCGACCAGTACCCACCGGAGAGCCACCCGCTCTCGTTCGTCGCGGCGATCCGGATCACCACCGACCGCCTCGCCGAGCTCGACCCGGCCGCGCTGGCGCTGGCGCGGATCAGCGCGTTCCTCGCCCCGGAACCCATCCCCGCCGGTACCCTGACCCGTCGCATCGCCGCAACCGGCCACAGCCGACCGCCGGAACTGGAGGCGCTGGCTGTCGCCGTAGCCAGCCCGGTCGCGGCGCTGCGCAGCCTCGCGAGAGTCGGCAGCTTCGGTCTCGCCGCCGTCATCGACTCCGGGCTGCAGCTGCACCGGCTCACCCAAGCCGTCCTCCGCGACCAGCTCACCGCCGACGCCACCACCGCCTACCGCGCCTACACCCAGGCGTTGCTGGTCGCAGCGGATCCCGGTGACGAGTGGAACAACCCGGCGTGCTGGCCGGGCTGGGCGGGGTTCCTGCCCCATCTCCTGGCCACCGACCCAGCCAACAACTCCAGCCCCGACCTGCGGGACCTGGCCTGCCGCGCCGTCTTGTACCTGTACAGCCGCGGCGAGAGCGGCCCGGCACGTGAGTTCGCCGAACTCCTCCACCAGCAGTGGCGCGATCAGCTCGGGCCAGACGACCAGCACACCCTGCGCAGTGCCTACACCCTGGTCCGTCTCCTCGTCGTCGCCGGCCCCAGCAGCCAAGCCCACCGGCTCGCGGAGGACACGCTGGCTGGGTGCCGGAAAGTGTTCGGCGACGACCATCCCGAAACGCTGTTCGCGGCGCATATTCTCGCGATCTGCCTGCACCATAGAGGCGCGTTCGAGCAGGCTCGACAGCTCAACGTCGATACCCTCGCCCGCAGGCGACGAGTGCTCGGCGACGATCATATCGACTGCGAGCGCACGACCCAGAACCTCGCCTCGAACCTACGCGAGCTGGGTGAGGTCGAGACAGCCCGCCAGCTACGTGCGGACGGCCTCGCATACCGACGCCGGGTGTTCGGCGACGAGCATCCCACGACCGTTTTCACGACCAACGAACTCGGCCGCGACCTGTATGCGCTCGGCCAGCTCGACGCGGCGCGACAACTACACGAGGACACTCTCGTCCAGGCGCGGCGGCTCTTCGGCGAGGACCATATCTGGGCCCTGAGCTGCGCCAAGAACCTGGCCGATGACCTGCGCTCGCTCGGCGAGTTCGCGGCGGCACGGCAGCTCGGTGCGGACACTCTCGCCCGGGCGCGGCAGGTACTCGGCGAGGAGAGCCACTTCACCATAGACACCGCAAACGGTCTCGCCGCCGCCCTGCGAGCACTGGGCGAGCTGGCGGCAGCGCGGCAGCTCAGCGAGGACACCCTGGCCCAAGCGCGGCGCGTCTTCGGAGACGATCACCCCCGCGCGCGGACAGCCGCTGATAACCTCGCCGCCGCCCAGCGTCTCTTGGGCGAGGCCGAGCAGACTCCCCAGAGCACTTCCGATCCCACCGACAGCCCGCACCACGAACACCGACGGCCAACCTAAGTAGCAGTCTGCCCGCACGCGGGTCGTGTCTCGGGTCGATGGTATTGATTCCTCACTATTGACATTGACTCCTCGGGGGCATGCTGGAGCGAGTGACTGGAGGTGCGAGGCGTGGCGGGAGTGGATTTCTTCGTGAGTCACGCCGGGCGGGACCGGGCGTGGGCGGAGTGGGTCGCCTGGCATTTGACCGAAGCTGGATACACCGTGGAGCTGGATTTATGGAACTGGGCGGCAGGGGAAAATTTCGTCGCCAGAATGCACAGCGCAGTGGATGGCGCGAACCGGGTGGTGGCGTTGCTCTCCCCGGCGTACTTCGAGGACCTGCGTTACACCACTGAGGAGTGGACCTCGGCGCTGGTCAAGGACGATGGCGGTGGGCACCGGTTGGTGCCGGTGCAGGTCGAGCCTTGTCCGGTGCCATCGTTGCTGCGCCCACTGGTACGTGTCGAGCTGTTCGGCGTAGACGAGGCCGAGGCGGCGCGCCGGCTGCTCGCGGCAGCACGGGGTCCGGTGCGCCCGGACGGCAAACCCGGGTTTCCCGGCGGCGGCCGGGCGGGGGCGTTGACCGGCCAGGGACAGGCGGGTCCGCGGTTGCCGGGGGTATTGCCCGCGGTGTGGAACGTCGGCCCGCGCAACCCCGGGTTCGTCGGCCGCGACGCCACTCTGGTGCAGCTGCGGGAGCGGTTGGTGTCCGGAGGGACGGCCGGGGTGCAGGCTTTGCACGGCGTGGGTGGGGTGGGCAAGACTCAGATGGCGATCGAGTACGCGTACCGCTACGCCGGGGCCTATGACGTGGTGTGGTCGGTCAGCGCCGAGGAGACCGGCTTGATCGCCGAGCAGTACGCGGCGCTGGCGGTCGAGCTCGGCCTGACCCCACCGCAGACCGACACGGCCAGCGCGATCGGGGCACTGCGCGCCTACCTACGGGGTCAGGGCCGCTGGCTGCTCATCCTCGACAGCGCCGAATCACCCGCTGACCTGCGTGCTTGGCTGCCCGTCGGGCCAGGCCACATCCTGATCACCTCCCGCAATCCCGGCTGGGGTGAGCTCGCAGCCCGGGTAGCGGTCGATGTACTGCCCCGCCCGGAATCGGTGAAGTTGATCCACCTCTCCCGGCCCAGCGCCGGTAAGGCGGAGGCTGACCGGCTGGCTGAGGAGCTCGGGGATCTGCCGCTGGCGTTGGCTCAGGCGGCGGGGTTCCTGGCCGAGACCGGTATACCAGTTGAGCAGTACTTGGAGCTGCTGGAGACCCAGGCGGAGACATTGCTCGACGAGAACCCGCCGCAGAGCCACCCACTCTCACTCACCGCGGCGATCCGGGTATCCACCGATCGCCTCGCCGAGGTCGATCCAGCCGCGCTCGCTCTGGTGCGGATCGGCACGTTCCTCGCCCCCGAGCCCATCCCCGCCGACATCTTGCTCCACCCTATTGACGCTACCGGCGATGACCGGCCGCCGGAGCTGGCGGCGCTAATCGCCGTCGTAAGCAGTCCGGTTGCGGCGCATCGTAGTCTCGGCCGGGTCGGCAGCTACGGCCTGGCCCGCATCGACCGCGGGCTGCAGCTGCACCGGCTCACCCAAACCGTTCTCCGCGACCAACTCACCGCCGAGGACACTGCCGTTTATCGGGCCTACGCCCAGGCGCTGCTGGTCGCGGCGGATCCTGGTGACGAACGGGACCCGGCGTGCTGGCCAGGCTGGGCACGGATCCTGCCGCATCTGCTGGCCATCGACCCGGCCACCAGTTCCAGACCTGACCTATGGGACCTGGCCTGCCGAGCCGCCTGGTATCTGGGCGACCGTGGCGAGAGCCACCCTGCCCGTAACCTCGCTGAACACCTCCACCGGCAGTGGAGCGAGCGGCTCGGACCTGATGATCGGCACACCCTGCGAGCCGCCTATATCCTGGTCCGTCTCCTCCTCAACGTCGGCCCCTACAGCCAAGCCCGCCCGCTCGGCGAGGACACCCTCGCTCGGTGTCGCCGGGTGCTCAGTGACGACCATCCCGACACTCTGCAGGCCGCTCATACTCTCGCGGTCTGTCTGCACGTGATGGGTGCATTCGAGCAGGCCCGGCAGCTCAACGTCGACACCTTCGCTCGCCAGCGACACGTGCTCGGCGACGACCACACCGACGTCTGGCGCACAGCCCATAACCTCGCCGACAACCTGCGCGAACTGGGCGAGGTCGAGACGGCCAGACAGCTGCATAACGACGCCCTCGTCCACCGCCAGCGGGTGCTCGGCGACGATCATCCGTACAGCATTAACGCAGCCAACGCCCTCGGCCGCGATCTGTACGCGCTCGGCCAGGCCGAAGCAGCGCGACAGTTGCACGAAGACGGCCTCGCCCGAGCCCGGCGGATCCTCGGTGAAGACCACAGCTGGACCATGGACTGCGCCAACTACCTTGCCGCTGACCTGCACGCGCTCGGCGATGTCGAGGCAGCGCGGCACCTCAGTGCAGAGACACTCACCCGAGCGCGACGGGTACTCGGCGACGAGAGCCACTTCACCATGGATGCCGCGAACAATCTTGCCGCCGCCCTGCACGCGATGGGTGATGTCGAGGCAGCGCGGCAGCTCAGCGAGGACACGCTCAGCCGAGCGCGGCGGGTGTTCGGCGACGACCACCCGCGTACCCGGAAAGCGGCCGACAACCTCGCCGCCGCCCTGCGTCTCTTGGGTGAGGCGCAGGATCAGGTCACACCCGGGTGACGATGAGGTTTTTGCGGCTGTGCTGCGCGAGCACTGTGATGTCGTCCGGATCGGAGGTCAAGATCTCGTCGCCGTCGGCAGCGGCGTCGATGATCGAGGCGTCGATGACGTCGCAGCTGCGGGCCTGGCCAAGGAGTGCGCCGATGCGCCGGGCTCGTTCGCGGGTCAGCTCAACCTCGTGCAGCCCACGCAGCAGCACTGCCAGCCGGGCCTGGCGCGCTCCACCACGCCAC
>JBQTGW010000065.1:0-17451 GCA_052390495.1 Pseudonocardiales bacterium | reverse complement strand
GGGGGTGGGGCGCCGCCCCCCCCGGGGGGTGGGGGGTTGGGTTCCTCCCCCCCCCCCCCCCACTCACGGGGTCACGTAGTGACCTGGGCGGGTGAGGCGTCAACTAGCGACGTGGAGCGGCGCTTGGACACCACCACTGCGGCCACGATGATCGCCGCGGCGGCTGCCGCGATGCCGACGCTCTGCAACGTTGAGACGTCACTGGTGCCTCTGAACAGGACGATCGCCGGGGCGATCAGCACCGAGACCAGGTTCATCACCTTGATCAGCGGGTTGATCGCCGGGCCTGCGGTGTCCTTGAACGGGTCACCGACGGTGTCGCCGATGACCGTTGCGGCATGCGCTTCGGAGCCCTTGCCGCCGTGGTTGCCGTCTTCGACCAGCTTCTTGGCGTTGTCCCAGGCGCCACCGGAGTTAGCCAGGAAGACCGCCATCAGGGTGCCGGTGATGATCGCCCCGGCCAGGTAACCGGCCAACGGACCAACACCGAGACCGAAGCCCACCGCCACCGGGGCCAGCACCGCGAGCAGGCCGGGAGTGGCCAACTCACGCAGCGAGTCCTTGGTGCAGATGTCGACCACGCGGCTGTACTCGGGGCGCACCGAGTAGTCCATGATTCCGGGATTCTCCCGGAACTGGCGACGCACCTCGTAGACCACCGCACCGGCCGCCCGAGCGACGGCGTTGACGGCCAGGCCGGAGAACATGAACACCACCGCGGCGCCGATGGACAAGCCGACCAGCACGTTGGGCACCGAGACGTTGAACGCCGCGTCCAGGTCCAAGCCCGCAGCCGCGGACAGGATGGCATCGCGGTAGGAGCCGAACAACGCGGTCGCGGCAAGCACGGCGGTAGCGATCGCGATGCCCTTGGTGATCGCCTTGGTGGTGTTGCCGACCGCGTCGAGCTCGGTGAGGATCGCGACACCCTCGCCCTCGACGTCGCCGGACATCTCCGCGATGCCCTGGGCGTTGTCACTGACCGGGCCGAAGGTGTCCATCGCGACGATGACGCCGACGGTGGTCAACAGGCCGGTGCCGGCCAGCGCGACCGCGAACAGCGCCACCGTGACCGACCCGGACAGCAGGAACGCGCCGTAGACCGCGGCGCCGATCACCAGCGCGGTGTAGACGGCCGACTCGAAGCCGATCGAGATGCCTGCCAGGATCACGGTTGCCGCGCCGGTCAGCGAGCTCTTGCCGACGTCGGTGACCGGGCGGTGCTCGGTGCCGGTGAAGTAACCAGTAAGCCACAAGATGATCCCGGCCAGCACAATACCGATGATCACGGCGGCGGCGGCGATGAGTGCGGGGTTGCCGACTACCTGGTCAAACGGCTGGTCATCGATCCGAGGAACCCCGGTGAGCCCGGTGAAGCGAAGCTCGCCGAAGGTTCTCGGCAAGTAGAGGAAGGCCGCCACGGTGCAGGCCACGGCGGAGATCACCGCGGAGATGTAGAAGGAGCGGTTGATCGCCACCAGCCCAGGCTCACCCGCGCGGGCCCGGGTGATGTACACACCGATCACCGCGGTCACCACCCCGATCGCCGGGACGATCAGCGGGAACAGCAGGCCCTCCAGGCCGAACGCCGCAGAGCCCAGGATCAACGCCGCGACCAGCGTTACCGCGTAGGACTCGAACAGGTCCGCAGCCATACCCGCGCAGTCACCGACGTTGTCACCGACGTTGTCCGCAATGGTGGCGGCATTGCGCGGGTCGTCCTCGGGAATGCCCGCCTCGACCTTGCCGACCAGGTCACCACCGACGTCGGCGGCCTTGGTGAAGATCCCGCCACCGACCCGCATGAACATCGCGAGCAGCGCGGCGCCGAAGCCGAAGCCCTCCAGCACGCGGGGCGCCTGGCCCGCGTAGACCAGCACCACCAGCGCGGCGCCGAACAGGCCGAGACCGACCGTGGCCATGCCCACCACGCCGCCGGTGCGGAAGGCGATGCGCATCGCCTTCTCCCGGCCGCCGGGCTCGTTGGACGCTGCGGCCACCCGGATGTTGGCCCGGGTGGACAGCCACATGCCCATATAGCCGATCGACGCCGAGAACACCGCACCGACCAGGAAGAAGATCGAGCGACCGATCCGCTCGCCGAGGTCCTCGGCTGGCAACGCGAACAGCACCAGGAAGACGATCACGACGAACCAGCGGAGCGTCTTGAATTGCCGGTTCAGGTAGGCCGAGGCGCCCTCCTGGATCGCGCGGCCGATCTCCTGCATCTTCGGGGTGCCCGGATCAGCGGCCAACACCTCCCTGCGCAGTACCACGCCGACGACCAGAGCAGCGAGAGCGACTAAGCCGACCACCCCGACGATGGTGTAGTCGCCCCCAGTCAGCTCGAGACCCTCGCGCTGAGCGAGGATGAACCCGGACATCCGTCCTCCTGATTACAGTGCACGTGCACCCGCGCCTGCAGAGCAGTCAGGACGCCGGTGTCGGTGGAACAACCCTGCCGCCCCGGCTGGGGACGGCCGTCAAGGCCGGTGAGTCTATGGGGTTACCACGATGTTCCCGTCCGCCGGTGTCCAACCGCACCTGTGATACTCGATCGGAGTTCCCTCGCGTGGATCGATCGAACACGGACAGCGAAAGGAGCGCGGCAGGCGGTGCACGGTGGTACCGGGCAGGCCCGGCTGCAGCGATTGCTCGCGGGCACCTGTGCAGACGAGTCACCGTTGCGACACGTCGCGACCGTACCCGCTCGGCGGGGGAGAACGGCTGACTGGCCGTCCTGGGTGCCCGACCAGCTCCGCGAAGGGCTCCGCGCCGCGGGCGTGGTGACGCCGTGGACCCACCAGATCGCCGCCGCGGAGCTGGCCCACCGGGGCCACCATGTGGTGGTCGCCACCGGTACCGCCTCGGGCAAGTCACTGGCCTACCAGCTGCCGGTGCTCGCGCATCTGCTGGACCAACCCCGCGCAACCGCGCTGTATCTCTCCCCTACCAAGGCGCTGGGTGCCGACCAGCTTCGGACGGTGACCGCCCTTGGCCTGGACGGGGTACGCGTGGGCGGCTACGACGGTGACACCCCGACAGCGCAGCGGGACTGGGTGCGCGCCCACGCTCACTGGGTGTTCACCAACCCGGACATGCTCCATCACGGCCTGCTAGCCCGGCACAGCCGCTGGGCCCGCTTCCTGCGGCGGCTGAGCTTCGTCGTGATCGACGAGTGCCACGCCTACCGCGGTGTCTTCGGCTCGCATGTCGCCATGCTGTTGCGCCGGTTGCGGCGGGTTGCCGCCCACCACGGCGCGCAGCCGGTGTTCGTGCTGGCCTCGGCCACTGTCGCGGACCCGGCAGCGTCGGCTTCCCGGCTGACCGGGGTGGACACGGTGGCCGTCACCGAGGACGGATCTCCGCGCGGCGAGTGCACGGTGGCGTTGTGGGAGCCGCCGCTGTTGGATGAGCTGGCCGGCGAGCATGGGGCCCCGGTCCGCCGGTCCGCGGGTGCGGAGGCGGCTCGACTGCTGGCCGACCTGGTGGCCGACGGCGCCCGCACGCTGGTGTTCGTCCGTTCCCGCCGTGGTGCGGAGCTGACCGCGCTGGCCGCTGCCAGGGCGCTGTCGGGAGTGGGCGATCTGGCCTCTCGCGTCGCCGCCTACCGCGCGGGTTACCTCCCCGAGGAACGCCGGGCGCTGGAGGCCGCGTTGAACTCCGGTGAGCTGCTGGGGGTCGCCGCTACCAACGCACTTGAGCTGGGCGTGGACATCACCGGGCTCGACGCCGTGGTGCTGGCGGGCTACCCCGGCACCCGGGCGTCGTTCTGGCAGCAGGCCGGGCGGGCCGGGCGGGCCGGGGCAGGTGCTTTGGTGGTGTTCGTCGCCCGTGACGACCCGCTGGACACCTACCTGGTGCACCACGGCGCGGCGCTGCTGGGCGCTGCGATCGAGGCGACCGTGCTGGATCCGGCGAACCCTTACGTGCTCCGCCCGCAGCTGGCCTGTGCGGCCGCCGAACTGCCGCTGACCGAAGCCTGCATCGACGACCTGGGTGGTTCGGCGGCGCGGGCGGTGGTCGCCGAGCTGGTCGCCGAGGGGCTGCTGCGCCGTCGGCCCGGTGGGTGGTACTGGAGCGCCCCTCGGGCGTGCCCGCACGCCGAGGTCGACATCCGCGGCTGCGGCGGAGCGCCGGTGGCGGTGGTGGAAGCCGCCACCGGTCGCCTGCTCGGCACGGTCGATCCCGGATCGGCCTGCGGGGCGGTGCACCCCGGCGCGGTGTACCTGCACCGGGGAGACTCGTTCGTGGTTGACGAACTGGACCTGGCCGCCGGGATTGCGCTGGTCCACCCCGAGGAGCCGGAGTGGAACACCTCGGCCCGATCCAGCACCGACATCCGTGTGGTGTCGGTGCTGGAACAGCAACGCCACGGTGGGGTATCGCGTGGCTCAGGGGTCTCGGTGACACTGGGCGAGGTAGAAGTGACCTCGCAGGTGGTTGGCTACCTGCGGCGACTGCCGTCAGGCCAGGTGCTCGATGCGGTCGGGTTGGAACTGCCGCCATCTACCCTGCGCACCAGGGCGATCTGGTACACCGTTTCCGAGGAGTTGCTCGAAGCCGCTGGGCTGGCCCCGGCCGCGTGGCCGGGTGCGCTGCACGCCGCCGAGCACGCCGCGATCGGCCTGCTGCCGTTGGTGGCCACCTGCGACCGGTGGGATATCGGCGGTGTCTCCACCGCGCTGCATCCGGACACCGGCGAACCGACCGTGTTCGTACACGACGGGCACCCCGGCGGGGCCGGATTCGCCGAGCGAGGTCACACCGCCCTGCGATCGTGGCTGACGGCCACCAGGGATGCGATCGCGGCCTGCGAGTGCCAGGACGGCTGCCCGTCATGCGTGCAGTCACCAAAGTGCGGTAACGGCAACGAACCGCTCCACAAGGCGGGGGCACTCGTGGTATTGGAGACGGTCCTCACCTCGTTAGGTGCTGATTCGGCGCCCGCCGGATCCCCAGCCGTCGGCGCCCACCAGGTCGTGCACTCAGCGGCGGACTACTAGCTGTCGGGAGTCATCGATAGCGGCAAGTACCGCGTCGGTTACCTCGTCCAGCCTTGGTAGCTGCCAACCGCACATTGCGGGCTTGACCCGCCAATGCACGACACCGGGCAGGCAGGGTGACGGCGGCAGTGGTACCCAGTCGCCCTCGGCGTGTAGCGTCACATCGGGATGATCTTCGAGCTCACGGTGCAGCACGCCGCCGCCGAGCACCGGCAACAGCCACCGCCCGGTCGGGGTAGCAGCGATGGGGACCGGGACGCCCGCGACCCGCAACCCGATCGCGGTGGCCCGCCCCAGCTCGGCCGACACCTCAAGGGCGTCGAGACCCATGCCGGTAGCGAGCAGCACACTGAACGGATGGCCTGACCACAGCTCGGCGACGCGTTCGGGGCCACAGCCCGCCAGCCGCGCCCAGTCCGCGTGTACCGGAACTGAACCGTGCCGCCCGGCAGCGTCCCGGAGAGCTGGTGGCATACCGACCCAGTTCGCGCCCCGAGGGTAGCTTCCGGGTACCACAGGCCAGCCGTGACAGGCAAAGCCGATGGCCTCCGCCCGCAGCTCAGTGCGAAACGCGTCTCTCCAGGTGTCCGTCCAGTCCATCATCGTTCTCCATAGCCTTGACTGTTTCCCCACACCACTAAACGCCCCAGGTCCCGCCCAGGTATCGCCTAAATCATTTATCGTCGCTGGTCGGCGCCCCTGAAGCGTTGAACGCACACTTCACCCCTCAGATAGGGTGGCCTCCCCCGACACCACCCCTCCATTCACCGCACGCTCATCGCGCTCTCACCACCGTTCGTCGCCCCACCCAAACCGCTCAACTGATCACCACCGAACCCCGGCCGTCCGCATTCAGCGAGCTCAGCGGGGTGACCAGCACCGGCGATACCCCGCTGAGCCCGCTGAATGCGGACGGGTCGACGGGTGGTCAGGCTGGGCCCGCCCTGGCGCGGGCGGTGGCTGGGCCCAGGGTGGTTAGGGGGGATGTGGCTGCGGTTTCCACTAGGACGTCCCAGCTGCGGGTTCGGCAGGAGGTCAGTCGGACTCCCATCTGATCAGTTATCCGGCGGGCCTGAGCACAGGCGTAGGGCTCACCGAAGACGACGCTGCCTGCTCCGGCCAGCGCCGCCAGATCAGCCGCCGATTGCGCCTGGTGGCGGGCGATCAGCGCCCCGCCGAGGTACAGCCCGAAAACGGACACGCTCATCAGCCCAGCAATGGCGCCAACCGCCCATACCGTGGCCGCACCACAGTCGGATTCCACGTCAGCAGTCACGACGCGAGCTCCGGCTCAAGTGATGCGAGCCCCGGCTCAAGTGATGCGAACCCCGGCTCAAGGGACGCAGGCCCCGGCTCAAGTACGGCCACCGCTTGGGCGCCGATCTCGATCCCCGGCAGCAGCCCTGCCACCGGATCCGCCGAGACTCGGGCTGTCACCTCGTCGCCGCGGACGCTCACCTGCACTACCGCACCCCGCGGTGCCAGCCGCCGGGCTAGGTCCTCCCCGCGGTCCTGCTCTCCCCGAGCGGTCAGCCGGGCCGCCTCCCTGGCAGCGTCGACACACCGCAGCTGCGCCGCGACCGCCGACACTCCGGCGAGCATGAGGGCGAGCACAACGACCAACGAGCACAGCGCCAGCGCCGCCTCCACCGTGACCGTGCCCCGGTCATCGGCCCGGCCGACCGCCACCATCAGAAGTTCACCGACAACGCCCGCTGCACCAGGGCCTCGAGCGCACCGAGCACCGAACCCCCCGTGACTACCGAGTAGAGCACCGCGGCGAAAGCCGCCGCAGCAACCGTGCCGATCGCGTACTCGACGGTGCTCATACCGGCCTCCCCGCAAACCGCACGCCCCAGCCGTCCTAGCCCCAGCCGTCCTAGCCCCAGCCGCCCACCTGCCCGCCCCCTACCTTCCAGCCGCTCACCTGCCCGCCGAGCGGTCACCATATGCAATGACACTCGCTGGCTTTTGATCACCATGCCAAAACTCCTCACTGTCATGTGAACTTCCCGATCTAACGAAACTCCGAACCATCTCTGACAAAACTGGTGATATCACTGCGTTACCACTGCTGCACCAAGCCCGCCGCGAGCCCAATTACCACCGGTATGACGCCGATAGCGAGAAATGCGGGCAGGAAGCAAAGCCCCAGTGGCCCCGCGATGAGCACGCCGGCCCGCTGGGCTCGGGTCTCGGCCTGTTCGCGAGCCCCCGCCCGCTCCACGACGGCCAGCCGGACGAGGGACTCGGCCAGAGCGATGCCACTGCGGCCACTGCGCCGGGCGACCCTGCCGAGCCGCGCTGTGCAGGAACAGTCCAGCGCGGGCTGCCACGCCTGCTCCGGGTCGGCACCCAGGGCAAGCAGTTCTGCCGCCCGGAGCAGCGCCGGGCCTGCGGGAGCGTCGAGCCCCTCGGCAACTGCCAGTACGGCAACCGGTACGGGCATCCCAGCCCTCAGGCATGCCGCGAGCAGATCCCACGCCCCGGCCAGCGCCAACCGGCCGCCGTCGCCATCGGCCGGGGAGCCGAGACCAGCGAGCCAACCGAGCTCCATCGGACGTGCCCAGATCCGCCCCGTTCGGGTGGGGACTCCTCGCCTACGCACCCCATGCCTACGCACCCTCGACCTCGGCCCCGCCGGACCTGGCGTCACTATCAGCGCGGCTGCCACCAGCAGCATCGACAGTGCAGCCGCCGTCATGCCGGCACCGCCCTGGCCACCAGCCGCGCACTCCAGAGCACCCCCGCACAGGCCAGCCCAGTGCCGACCACGAGAAGCGCCTGACCCGCCCCGGTGTCGCCGAGAACCTGCATCGGCGCGGCGCCCACCGCCTGGCCCAAAGCCAGTCCAAGCAGTGGTAGCCCAGCCAGTACCGCAGCTGTCGCCCGAGGGCCTGCGAGCCGGGCCGCTACCTCGGCGGCGAACCGCACCCGATGGTCGGTGTCGGCACGGACCGCATCGAGCAAGTCCGCAAGCGGGATCCCGTGCCGATCGGCGAGCGACCATGCATCGGCGAGTCGATGCAGCCACTGGCGCAGCTGTACTGGGCCGGTGTCGCGCAGCACCGCGGGGACGTCACCGCCGAGACGGGCCGCCGCGGCAGCCGCGGACAGTACCCGGCTGGTGTCGGGGTGCCCGTCGATGGCGGCCGCCATGGCAGCGTCGCCGACGTGGGCGCCAGCGCGCAGCTCGGCCACCAGCACACCGAGCGCATCAGCCAGTCCAGCAGCCGCCGCGGCCCCGGCCCGGCGATTCCGACCGGCCCGCCAGCGCAGGGTGGCAGTGCCGATAGCCAGCGTCGCGGCAATCCCACCACCCGGACCGGCCAGCAGCATGCCGAGCCCGGCAGCGAGCGCAACCAGCAGCACGGCCCAACCCGCCCTACGCCGCTCAATGCGGGGTCGATCGATGCGGGGTCGAGGGGTCGGCTCCGCATCTGGCGCCACGGGCTGGTTGCGCAACCACCCGAGCCGACCTCGGCCGACACCAGAGGGCCAGCACAGCACAGCGGCCGCCAGCGCGGCGATCGCGAGACTCAGCACGTCACACCTGCGCCACCGGCATCAAGGAGGCCGCGCAGGTGCTGACCGCCCGGGCCCCAGCACCCGTCCTGCCAGGCGGGAATGACCCGGACCAAGTCACCGTCGCGCTTCAGCACACCCACCGCCGCAAGGCAACGGGATCCGGGGGTTCCGCCACGCCGTACCACGTGCAGCACCACATGCACCGCGGCGGCGAGCTGGCTGTGCAGCGCTGGGCGGGGCATACCACCCAGCGCGGCCAGGGCCTCCAACCGCGCTGGCACCTCGGTCAGGGAATTCGCATGTAGGGTTCCGGCACCCCCTTCGTGTCCGGTATTCAGCGCCGCGAGCAAGTCACACACCTCGGCTCCGCGCACCTCCCCGACCACCAAGCGGTCCGGGCGCATCCGTAGGGCGTGGCGCACCAGGTCACGCAGCGTCACCTCGCCTGCGCCTTCGATGTTGGGTTGCCGCGCTGTCAACCGGACGACATGTGGGTGCCCCGGTTCCAGCTCGGGGGCCTCCTCAACGCAGACGATCCGCTCGGCGGCAGGCACGCAGCCGAGCAGCGCCGCAAGCAGGGTGGTCTTCCCGCTTCCGGTACCTCCGACGATCAGGAAGGCAAGTCGCGCGGCGACGACGGCGCGGAGCAGCCTGCCTGCCTCCGGCGACACGCTGCCCGTCTCCTGTAGCGCATCCAGCCCGTGCGTGGTGGGGCGCAGGACACGCAGCGAGATGCATGTGCCATCCGCGGCGACGGGCGGCAGCACCGCATGGAACCGGACGCCGCTGGGCAGCCGTGCATCGACGTAAGGTGAAGCGTCATCCAGGCGCCGCCCCGCGGCCAGCGCCAGCCGCTGAGCCAGCCTGCGCACCGCATCCTCGTCCGCGAACCGCACATCGGTATGGCGTAGCTGGCCAGCCTGCTCCACCCATACCTGGTCGGGTCCGTTGACCAGCACGTCAGTGGTGGTGGGGTCAGCCAGCAGAGGTTCCAGCGGACCGGCTCCGACGAACTCGGACTGCAGCTCCCGCAGTGCGGAGAGCACTTGCAGATCAGCCAACACCCCGCCGGCCTCGGCCCGTACCGCAGCCGCCACCGCACCGGGGGAAACGGCATCTCGAAATCCCATGTTGGGAGATCCCGTGGTGCCGCCAACGGCCAGCCGCTGCCGAACCCGGTCGACCAGCGGCGCCACGGTCTGCCGCCCTGACGTACTCATGTCACGCCACCCCGTGCCGCCCCACCCGGTGCGACCCGCCCTGGGGACCGGCCACAACCATCGAGCGCAGCCACCACCTCGCGGGCGGCGGTGGCAAGCGGCCCCCGGGTCCGACCGGGCACTGCACCGCGATCCAGCGCGCCCGCCAACCCGGGCTGCGGCCGCATGGCGGTGAGGAGGGGGAGCTCCAGCGCCCGGCTGACGTCGTGCGGCGTGAGACCACCTGGCGCGGGTCCGCGAACCACCAGGTGCAGCGCGACCCCATGGCGCAGTACCCGCGCCGCCACCGTTGCTGCCGCCGCACACGCCCGGACCTCTGCCGGAACAACCAGCACTGCCAGGTCCGCACTCTCCAGCGCGGCGGTACCCGGCTCGCAGGGATGCCGGGGCACGTCGCAGACCACGGTCTGTCCGGCACGCCGTCCGGCACCGCACACCGTGCGCACCGCCACCCCGTCGGGCCCGGGACCGTCTCGATCGCAGGACAGCACCGTCAGGCCGGATCGGTTCCCGACCCTCGGTGCAGGCAGCGCCGCACGCAGGGCCGAGGCCGCCACCCGGCCACCACCGAGGGCGAGCCCCGGCCACCGTAACCCGCCGGTCTCCTCGGCGCCCAGCGCCAGGTCCAGGCCGCCACCAAGCGCGTCACAATCCACCAGCAGGGACTCATGCCCCGAGACCGCCGCGGCCACAGCCACGGCAGCGGCAAACACCGACGCCCCGGCGCCACCGCGACCGCCAAGGACCGCCAGTACCCGCCCCGGTTCGACCGGAGACTCCACCGCGTCGGCCAGTGCGCCGACCAGCCAGGCTTCCGCCTCGGGCAACATCGCCACGTGCTCGGCGCCCACCGCCACCGCGCACCGCCAGATGTCCGGGTCAGGTGTCGCAGAGACGATCACTACCCGGTCTCTCCGAGGAAGGCAGGCACCGGCACTGGACCACGCCGTTTCGACGTCCAGCAGCAGCAGCGGAGCAGTACTCCACCGTTCGCGGACCGTTGTTATGTCCGTGACCCGGTCCGGGTCACATCCTGCCGCGGCGGCGAGCCGGATCACCTCCTCAGCCAGCGGACCTGGAGCCATCATGAGCACCGGCCGCTGGGCCGGGACCCGACCGCCATTCGCACCCGCACCATTCACACCCCCAGCGTTCACTGTGTCCTCGCGTTCACTGTGTCCTCGCGTTCACTGTGTCCTCGCAGTTCCCGGCCCCGCGTCAGCCCGGGGCGTCCTGTGCCACCCTCGACCAAGGCGCCTGATCCCGGCTACCACGCAATGATCAGCATGTGGATGGTGGGGGGTAATGTGGATGGCTAGCCGGTTGCGGCATCGAATCGGACCCGCAGTGTCGGGGTCGGGTGCAGGATGTCCGCCCACCGATCACGCCATAGCCAGTGCAAAGCAGAGGCCATAATGTGGCAATAGATCGAGTCTGGACATGGGACGACCCCCGCCAGGGGGGAGGGACGGGGGTCGTCGTGGGTTCAACCCCGGGGGGTCGGGCTGAACCTATCCGGTGCAAACCCGGATGACGCCACCATAGCTCGATCCCCCCCTCAGCGCTGCCCCTTCATCGCACAAAAATTCACGCAACACGTCCACGCCTAAGGTGCCGCAACCTATGCTGCCCGCCGTGAACCCTCCTGAGCGCACCATCCCGGGCGTCGCGGCGTTCTTCGATCTGGACAAGACGATCATCGCCAGATCGAGCGCGCTGGCATTCTCCAGGCCCTTCTTCCAGGAGGGTCTGGTCAACAGGCGCGCGGTGCTCAAGAGCGCCTACGTCCATTTCATGTTCCTGCTGGCAGGAGCTGACGACGAGCAGATGGAGCGGATCCGCGCCCGCCTCACCGCGCAGTGCGCGGGCTGGGATGTCGCGCAGGTGGCGGCCATCGTCGAGGAGACGTTGCACGACGTCGTGCACCCACTGGTCTACGCCGAGGCAACCGAGCTGATAGCCGAACATCGCGGGCGCGGCGAGGATGTGATCGTGGTGTCCGCGTCCGGGGCGGAGGTCGTCGCACCGATCGCCGAGATGGTGGGGGCAACGCACAGCGTGGCGACCCGGATGGTCGCCCACAACGGCCGGTACACCGGCGAAGTGCAGTTCTACTGCGCGGGAGAGAACAAGGCGCTCGCCGTCCGGGAACTGGCCGCGCTGCGGGGCTATGACCTCCAGCGCTGCCACGCTTACTCGGATTCGATCAGCGACCTGCCGTTGCTGGAGGCGGTTGGGCGCCCGACTGCCGTGAACCCGGATCGCGCCCTTCGGCGGGAGGCCGCCGCGCGCGGGTGGCCGATACTCGCCTTCTCCGCGCCGGTCTCCTTGCGAGCGCGGATACCGGCGCCGTCCGGAGCGCAGGTTGCAGCCGTCGTCGGATTGGGTGCGGTGGCCGCAGTGGGGGTCGCCTGGTATGGGCGGCGGCGCAGACATGGCGGGCCCGGAGTTAGGGCCGACTAACCCCGCCCGCCCCATACGTGACCCGCCTACGCCGAACAGGTGGCCGTCACCTACTTATGCCACTCTGGGTACCTGTAACGGTGCACCTGATCGGGCGTCTTGCTGTCGCCCGAGTCACCGCGTAGACATGACCTCACGGACCACTGGTAGGCCAGGGGCGGTATGGCAGAGAAGTACCGTCCACCCCGACCAGAGCTCCGCGCACGGACGCCGGGCACCCACGAGCAGCACGCCGCGGGAGGCTTGTCGTCAAGGGTTTGCGTGCCGGGTCCTCCCGGGATGCGGGCGCCGAGACCCAATTTGGTACGACACGAGTTGCACGCTTGGTACCCCGGTTGCCTGTGCCGACGGCGGCGCTTCCTTGCCCCAGAAGGGGGCTAGGTGGCGCCGCCGCCTCTTTTCCGAGGTGGAAGAGCGAAACACGCCCAGTGCGTTTGTGTCCGAGCGAACCCGTCAGTAACTTTCACGCATGGACACACGTGTCGCCGAACGCGCGGGACGGGCGCAGGATGAGCCCAGCCCCCTGGTCCGAATCCGATCCTTGCTGCCCGGGCTGGCCAAGGCCGAGCAACGGGTCGCCCAGGTGATACTCGCCGATCCCGCTGAAGTCGCGCACTGCAGCATCACTGACGTCGCCGAACAGGCGCGCACCAGCGAGACCACCGTTACGCGATTCTGTAAGGCCATCGGTGTCGGTGGTTACCCCGAATTACGGATCTCGCTGGCTGCGGACGCGGCCCGGACCGCGGTCAAGATCCACCACGACGTGGGTAGCGACATCGGCCCGGACGATCTGCTCTGCGACGTGGTCACCAAGGTCTCCTTCGCCGACGCCCGCGCCGTCGAGGAGACCGCCGAGCAGCTCGACATCGAGGTACTGGGCACCGTGGTCACCGCGATCGCGAAGGCCCGGCGGGTTGACCTTTACGGAGTGGGCGCCAGCGCGTTCGTGGCCCTGGACTTCCAGCAGAAGCTGCACCGCATCGGGCAGGTCGTCTTCGCCTGGAGCGATGTGCATATGGCGCTGACGTCCGCGGCGTTGTTGCGCCCTGGCGATGTCGCGGTGGGCATCTCCCATACCGGGGCCACCACAGACACGCTCGACGTCATGAGCGAGGCTCGCCACCGCGGCGCCACCACGGTGGCGCTGACCAACTTCCCCCGCTCCCCCATCAGCGAGCTAGCCGACCACGTGCTCACCACCGCCGCGCGGGAGACCACTTTCCGCTCCGGGGCGATGTCCAGCCGGATCGCGCAGCTGACGGTCGTCGACTGCCTGTTCATCGGCGTCGCCCAGCTGCGCCTGGAAACCGCACGCGAGGCATTGCAG
The DNA here is from genome assembly GCA_052390495.1 of Pseudonocardiales bacterium. GTDB lineage: Bacteria > Actinomycetota > Actinomycetes > Mycobacteriales > Pseudonocardiaceae. The sequence goes on along the minus strand of JBQTGW010000065.1, from coordinate 3,904 downwards.
TCCACCCGCGATGCCGTCAGCGCGCGCCGGACAGACTCCCGGCCGGATCGCAGGCGCACCCCGCGGGGCCGGTAGCGCTCAGGTCGCGGCCAGCGCCTCGGCGATGGAGATGGCTTCCCGGGCGCCTGCGCTCAGGGCAGTGCAGCAATGCACAATCCACCCGGACAACGCCTCCGGAGCGCCCGTGGCGAAGTCGGCCGCCGCCGTCCGGTACTCCCGCTCGCGACGCAGGTGGGCGACCTCGGGCACCACCAGCCCCTTGGGGTCCAGGCCGCTGGAGATCGCGGTGAGCCGGGCAGCCGCCCTGGCGACCACTCCGTTCGCCCGCTCGAACGGTGCCAGCGCGAGCAGTTCCCCGTGCACCACGGCGACGAGCACCGGAGCGGGCACCTGGCTGGCGCTGGTGAGCAGCTGGGCCAACCCATCGAGCCGGGCCGTGACCAGGGGCGACGACCGCGGCCTGCCCAGCGTCGGCTCGGCTGCCAGATCAGCCGCGGCGAGCACATGCAGCCGGGCCAGCACCTGCAACGGCGCCCGCTGCCAGGTGCCCAGCAACCCGCCGAGTGCCTCGGCTACCCGAAGCGCGCCTGCCAGCACCGGTTCATCCACCGCTCCATCGACGGGGAATGCGGCGCTGCCACCGTCCAACACCGCTGAGGCTCGGGCGGCCCGTACCGACGCCTCAGCGGACGCCGCCGCCCAGCCGCGCCGGTTGACCGGATGTCGGTGTACCTCCGCTACCTCATCGCGGGCGGCCTTGACGGCCTCCCGGACACCGGGCAGATCAACCAAGGTAACCAACGGGTCTGCGGACACCGCGCCCAGACTAACGACCCAGACTAGCGCTGGGCCACATAGGCCGAGTTCAGGTCGAGGTGGGCTGGCGCAGGATCTCGGGCAGGGAGCTGAGCCGTCCGGCGTACTCCGGGGCCCGGCCGATGAGTTCGGCGATCTCGGCGACCACCCGCTGCCGCTCAGTCACATCGGCCTGCTCAGCGAGCTCCTCCAGCCGGGTCGTGTCGCTCATCGGTGCACCGGCCAGTGAACCGGCGACGGCGAGATGCGCGGCGGCGGCGAACGACTCGCCGAAGACCCGCCCTTCCAGCAGGGCCAGCAGGGCAATGGTGTCCGACTCCGCCTCGGCGAGCGCCCTGCGCATCCGGTCGGCCGCGAGCAGGCGGTCGGTCACGCAACCGTAGGCAGTTTCCAGGCCGTCCTGCCGGGCGAGGCCGAGTACCGCGAGGTGCACCGCGGTGGCCGTCGCGTGCCCGAGCCTGATCAGCGCGATCTCGGCCTCGGGGGTGATCAGGTCGGCGGCGTGTTCCTCGGCGAAGGATCGCGAATCCTGCCAATCCTCCACGCTGATCCATTCCGCCACCAGGTCCTCGAGCAGCAGCGGCCGGTATGCCGCTTCGATACCGACCGCCATCACCTCGTCGAGCAGTTCCAGGTGCCGTTCGGCCCGTGCTGCAACGAGCAGGAGCAGCTCCTCAAGCGCGACGAAGGTCGAATCCGCCAGCAGTTCCTCTTCATGCGCCGCGAGGTAGCTCTTCGACAGCGTCCAGGTCGGCGCCGTGATCCACTCGACCGCGACGCCGATCTGCGCCGGGGTGAGGCTCAGCCACTCCGGAGGTGCGGTCCGGTTGACCGTCCACCAGGCATGGTCGACGTCGAGTGCGTTGCGGCTTCGATGCCCGCGGAGCGCGTTACGGGCTGCGAGCACTGTGGCGTCCGGAGTGTCAGTGGCGTCCGGAGTGTCGGTCTCGCCCGACGCGAGCAGGGTAGCGAGCTCGCGCAGCCCGGTCGGCGGGTCACCGTGGCTGACGTGGAACCCAGCGCGCTCGATGATCAGCGCGTCGCGGACGGCAGGCGACTCGGCAAAGGCAGTGATGCAGATGGTGTAGATATCGACCGCATCGGAAATCCGGTCGAGTGCGGCGAGATGACTGGCGAGGTTGTTCAGTGCGGTCACGAGGTGGGGCAGGTAGGCCATGGGGTCGGTCTCGATCAACACGCGGAGCGTGTCGACGGCCTCCGCGCCGGGATCCAGGGCCGACTCGGCCCGTCCGATCGCGGACAGATAGACGGCGAAGTCGTTCAGGCACATCGCGAGGAACGGCAGGTAGGTTGTGGGGTTGGCGTCAGCCAGCACCCGGTAGATGCTGACGGCCCGCTGGGCGGGGGCCAAGGCGATCTCGTGATGCCCGGTCTCGACCAGCTTGGTTGCCAGCTTGTGCACGATCATCGCGAGCTCCGGCAGGTACGCCTCAGGCCTGTTCTTGACCAGCCGGTATACCGCGTCGACACCGAACGTCCCGGCTATCGAGGCGTGCCGGGCCAGGTGCCGACGCAGGTACGGGCTGCGCCGGTCCGGTTCGCCTTCCGCAGGGGGCTTCGCCTCGGCGAGCGTCACCAGCGCTTCGGCCAGCGCCTCAGCCGCCGGGGTACCGGGAACCGGCAGCGGCGACCCAAGGAGATGCTCGACAAGCTCCTGGTGGTACAGCCGGTAGACCACCTCCCCGTCCCGCTCGTCCTCGACGATGTAACACCCGTAGTGCTCGAGCACCCAGTCCAGGTCGGCGGCCCGGTACTCGACATCGTCCGGGCTCAGCGCGGCGGCCGCGGCCGCCCACACGACCCGCGGCATACCCCGGCCCATGCTCCAGGCGAGCCCGTGCAACAGGTCCCGGGCGGCGCCGGAGATCTCGGCGCCATCGCGAACCAGGCGCACCCCGCGGGTCAGTTCGCGGTCCAGCGCCCCGCCGACCGTCGTCGCGAGCTGCCACTGCCAGTTCTGGGCGGGCACGTCGATGACCTGCCGCAGAATCTGGGAAGTCATGATCCAGGCGTAGAGGAACCCGCCGAACTCGGTGGCCCTGGCTGCGACGACCGGTGCCACCCGCCCCGCGAGATCGCCACGACCTCCGGCGTGCAGCCGCCTCGCCACATACCGTTCGATGTCCGCCGGGGTGTCCACTTCAGCGTCGAGATCGATGACCGGCACGTCACGTCCGAACATCTCGGACAGCCCGACGACTCGGGGCTGTTCCCTAGGCGGCCCGTTCCACACGAATTCTCGTTGCTGGGTCACGAGCAACACGCGCGCCACTGTGCCGAGCGCGACCACCAGTTCCGTCGCAATCTTGTCGATATGCTCCGGAATCACATCGTCCAACCCGTCGAGCACCAGGGTCGGCGGAGACTTCATCCGCGCGATGTCGGCGATCAGTTGCCAGCCTGCCCGCGGCACGGGCAAGCCGAGCTGCTCGGCCAGCGCGGCCGCAAGATCCTGCTCGTCCATACCACGCAAGTGCACCGACGCATCGACGGCACCGGCACCCGGATCCGGATCTTCCGGCCCGACCGGGGCCTGCGTGAGCAGTTCCACCCGTTCGGTGGGGTCGGACAGCGCGGCGATATACCCCACCAGGGCCGACTTACCGCAGCCCGCCGATCCGCTCAGCACAAGGGCGCCCGCCGTGTCGTCCCGCATCCAGGCCACGATGCGCTGCAACACCACACGCCGACCGGTGAACAACCACGCCTCGTGCTGCGGCTCGACACCGCGGGATGCCATTCCTGCGGTCACGCCCCACCTCCGATCGATCCCACCGAAGCGTGCACGTTACCCCACTGCCGCGCAGCGAGAAGACGGCCATGTCGTCGCCATTGCCGCCCGGTAGGGTCGCAAACGCCAATCCTGGGCCTAAACGTTGGATAGGGCGCGGTTGAGGCGTTGGTGCAGTTCGGGGACGCCGGAGACGACGCGGTGCCGATGGGCGGCGCGGCGCAGCGCGATCAGTTCGTCGGCGTGGCGGCGGGACTGGGCTACGGGGGTCTCATCGAGAGCCATGTTGGCCACGGCGACGGCTTCGTGCGGGTCGCCGTGGGCGAACAGCAGGGT
>JBQTGW010000064.1:0-2179 GCA_052390495.1 Pseudonocardiales bacterium | reverse complement strand
TGGTGTCGAGTGTGCCGGTCGCGGTGAAGCCGAGCAGGCCGGAGAGGTTGCCGTCCTGGAAGACCCAGACCATGGCGCCGTACATCGCGGTCAGGCTCAGTACGTTCAGCAGGATCGCCTTGGTGGGCACGAACAGGGATCCGAACATTAAAAACAGCAGGATGAAGGTGACGGTGGCGATGATGGCGATCGCCACCGGGAGCAGCCGGAACAGTGATTGCTGGGAGTCGACGAACACCGCGGAGGGGCCCCCGATGAGGACCTCGTCGAACGGGGGGTCCACTGCGCGCAGGTCGGCGACCAGGGTCTTGGCCTCCGGGGAGATCGGTTCGACAGCGGGCACCACGGACAGCCAGGTGCCCTCGGTGCTGACGTGGTTCGCCGAGGCCGGGTTGGGAGCTACGCGCTGCCCACCGATGTAGGAGCCGGTCACCGCGTCCACCCGGGCCACGCCCGCCACTGAGGAGAGCTCCCGCGCGTAGGTGGTGATCTTCGCCCTGCTGGCCGCCGGGTCACCACGGTCCGGCACCACCACGGTCACCGCCGCGGACTCTCTGCTGGGGAAGTTCTCACTTACCTTCTCGCCGACAATGCGGGCTGGGTTGTCAGCGGGCAGTACCCGGCTGTCAACCCCGCCGAACTGCACGTTCAGGAACGGAGCGCCGAGCAGAAGAAGGACGGCAACCACCCCGGTCGCGACCGGGATCGGCCGACGCATCACAGCGACAGCGATGCGGTGCCAACGGCTCTCACCCGCCTGGGTCGGGCGTCGGCGCCGGATGGGGACAGCGTTCACCCGGTGCCCGAGGATGGCGAACAGCGCGGGAAGCACGATGAGCGCGCCTGCCATCGCGACCGCGACGACCGCGATGCCCGCATAGGCGAAGGAGCGCATGAACACCTGCGGGAAGATCAGCAGCGCAGCGAATGAGATCGCCACCAGAATGCCGCTGAACACCACGGTCTTGCCTGCGGTCCGCACCGTGCGGACCACCGCTTCGTCCACCGACAGGCCGGCTGCGAGTTCCTCGCGGAAACGGCTGACCATAAACAGGCTGTAGTCGATAGCCAGACCGAGGCCAAGCCCGGCGGTCAGATTCAGGGCGTAGACCGAGACATCGGTGACGCCGGTCAGCAGCTGAAGAATCGCAAAGGTGCCGACGACTACGATCGCGCCGACCGCGAGCGGGAGCAGCGCCGCTGCGACTGACCCGAAGACGAGTATCAGCATGACCAGGAGGATGGGGAAGGCGATCTCCTCGGCCCGAATCTGGTCTGATTTGATCGTGTCACGGAGTTGCTCGGCGATCGCTGCGGGGCCGCCGACGGTGACGTTGAGCTGGTCGTTGCTTCGGGTGTAGGTGGTGACGAGTTGTTCGACCCGGGTTGCGATCTCGTCTTCGTCGCCGATGATCCGGCCCAGAATCAGTGCTTCGGTCCGGTCGTCTGAGGCGAGTGGGGTTGCCTGCTGGTTCCAGTAGGACCGGACGTCGATGATTCCCGCTTCGCGGGCGAGTTCCTCGGTCAGTGCCAGGCCGGCTTGGGTCACGGCCGGGTCGTCGACTCCCGCCGGGGCGATGACGAGCAGATGCAGATTCGAGCTTCCCCGGCCGAAGTCACGCTGTAGTACCTCGGCGGCGGTGCTGGACTCCGCGTTCGGATCCTCGAAGCCACCACTGGTGAGTTTGGACGCAACTCCACTCCCAAAGAAGCCACACACTGTAAGAGCAATGATTGTCGCGGAGATAACCAGCACACGACGACGGAAGAGGAACTGCGCGAGCCAAGCAGCCACCTTGTTTCTCCCCTCGGTTCGTGATGTGCAATGTGACCATGTCAAGTAAGCAGGGTGTAGAGGGTCATTGACAAGCGGTAAGCGGAAAGATTCCACGTACTGATGACGCACATACGGGTGACACCCGAAAGACAAGCTGACGGCTGATACCCATCGTCTGCGTGCTGCGCTCAGACCGCGCCACGTTGAGCAGTGCAGCTGATCAGGGGAGCCGATCCAATCAGCCGAACCGACCTGAGATGTAGTCCTCGGTGCGTTTCTCGGATGGATTGGAGAAGATCTTCTCGGTCCGGTCGTATTCCACCAGCAGGCCGGTGCGGTTGCCGGTGGTGTCGTCGGCTTGGGCGGTGAAGAACGCGGTCCGATCCGAAACCCGGGCCGCCT
>JBQTGW010000063.1:0-16796 GCA_052390495.1 Pseudonocardiales bacterium | reverse complement strand
GGCGGCCGGTGGTGGGGGGGGGGCGCCCAAAACCCCCCCCCCCCCGCGCGCGGGGGGGGGGGGCCCCGGGGGGGGGGGGGGGGTGTCACCCCCCCCCCCCGCCACTCACGGGTTGTGTTCGAGGTGTTGCTTCAGGCTGTGGTAGTCGCGCTTGATGTTGCGGGCGACCATCGCCCGCAACAGCGGCTGGGCGACGCGGTAGAACCCGCTCGGGTCGCTCTCGACGGTCTCGACGACCCGGCATCGATCGTCGCCGAGCGGTTCGACCTGCCGGGTGACGGTAAGCGGGAACGACGATCCCGCTTGCGACTCGATCGTCACAAGCCGACCTGGTTCCCGCGCAGTCACTTCGAAGCTGGTGCGGATCTGCTTGCCCAGGAACTGGGCGACCTGCTCATAGCGGCTCCCGACCCGGACCGGCGGGTCGGTCGTCCACGTGCACGAGCGCATCCCCTTGAGCCACTCGGGGTTGTTGGTCACATCGTCGAGGTAGGCAAACACCTCGCCGGTGGGCCGATCGATGTCAACGCTGATCCGAACAGGCTTCATGGCTGAGCCACCGCGGCGTCGGCGTCGCTCGCGGCTGCGGCCAGCAGCGGCAGGAAGTGACCCCAGCCGGATCGGTGCTCGTCAGCATGCGCAGCGGGGATGCCGGTGTGGCGCAGCGTCAGGACCGTGTCGCCATCGTCGGCCACCAGGGTGACCTCGACGCGGGTCGACCCGGGCGGGACGGCTGGCGCCCCGTCGGTTGCTTCCCACCCGAAGCTGAACACGATCCGCTCGTAGGGGACGAGCTCGAGGAACTCACCCCGCATCACCGGCCCGCCGCCCATCTCGACCCGGCACGTGCCGCCAGGTCGGGGATCGAGGTCTGCCGCGGCACCCCACCAGTCGCACATGCGCTGCGGGTCGGTCCAGTAGCGCCACACGGTCTCGGGGCGCGCGCTGATACGCAGCGTCTGCTCCACGATCTTCGGCTCAGGTTCGGTCACGTGATTCTCTCCTCGATTGTCGGTCCCGCGCGGCGCGGGTGTGCTCGGGCCATTCCTCGCGTTCGGCGGCGGCCTTGAGCCGGGCGAGCCGGTCGGACCACATCTCCTCCAGGAAGGTCGCCGCATCGCGCAACCCCTCGGGTCGCCAACGGTAGAGGCGGCGGTTGCCGACCGGTCGCACCTCGACCAGGCCGGCCTCGGTTAGCACGCGCAGGTGCTGGGACACCGCTGGGCGGCTCATCGACGGGAAGTGACCGGCGATCTCGCCTGCGGGCACCTCACGGTCACGTACGAGCCGCAAGATCGGCGGTCAACTCGCCGCCGCTGTCACCGTGCTGTCGGTGCTACTCGTCCTCGCCCTGATCGGTGCTGGCATCGCGACCTTCCAGCAGCAAACCGCACAAGACCGACAGCGGATCGCAACCGCTCGTCAACTGATCGCCCAGGCCGAGGCCGTTCGGGACGCCGATCCGCGCACCGCGTTGCAACTCGGCATCGCCGCCCGGCATATCTACCCCAGCGACGAGACCCAAGCCAGCCTGGTCAACCTCCTCATCACCGCTCCCTACGGAGGCGCTCTCACCGCCCACACCGGCTGGGTGACCTCGGTGGCGTTCTCTCCTGAAGGGCGCACCCTGCCACCGCAGGCATAGACGGCACGGTGATCCTGTGGGACCTCACCGACCGAGCCCAGCCCCATCGGCTCGGCCACCCCTCACCGGCCATACCGACAAAGTGTGGGCGGTGGCGTTCTCCCGTGGCCAGCCCACCCTGGCCACCGCCAGCTGGGACGACACGGTAATTCTGTGGGACCTCAGCAGCCTTGCTGATCTCCGGGACCACTCAGTGCAGCGGGCCTGCTCCGTTACGGGGCGGGGCCTGACTGCCGACGAATGGGAGCGCTACATCTCAGGGTTGCCCTACCAGGCCACCTGCCCCGGTTGAGCTGCTACCGACGAGCTGGCCAGCGTCTACCTGGTCCGCACGTACCATCCGAAACCACCGAGCCGGTAGCCTCGCTGATCGAGGTGTAGCCCGCCTAGCGGGCGCGGCGGGCCAGCCTTCGGCGAATGCGGCGGGGCCACATCGGTCCGCCGTAAATGAAACCGGTGTACGCCTGCACGAGCGTCCGCTCTGCTGTCGCCGAGTTCGACACCAGAGCTGCCCGGACCACCCAGACAGCTCTGATGTCGAACTCGGCGCACACAGTGCCTTCACGTGCGCCAGCCGGGCCAGTTTCACCTCTCGGGGTGGCGTGAGGCGGCCAGCTGGGTGGCTTGGGACGGTGGCCCGGGGAGAACTGGTGCTGCGGGAGGCAATCAGGGGGCACGTGGTGTCACGAACTCGCTACATTTAGCGATCTTGACGTGGCCCTGGATGCGAGCCCAGGCGTCGTCTGCGGTCTCGATTCCGCTGGCGCCCAGCCAGCGGCTCTACCGCAGCGTGGGTTCGGGACGCTTGAGGGAGAGGCGGCATCTCCCCGACTTCGTGATCGCCATGCGACTACTGGATCACGCCAAGTTGCACGGTTTCCAGTTCCAGCGGGTTGCCAAAGGCCCGGATGGAGCATTGCTGGGCACCCGGGACACGGGTGACTGGTCCGACACCGTCTATCTCGACGGGTTCAGCTGCAACTGTTACGCGCTGCGCGAGCGCAAGACCTCATTGGTCGTCCCGGGACACGCACTGGTGGAACACCGCACCACCGGAGATGCGTTTGAACGTCCTCAACACCGTTCTGACCTGGGAGATGGCGTGAACCACCGCCTCCAGGCCACGTCTGTGCCCCGCACTCGCGGACGGCCTGTCAGATCCTGATCCCCGGTCGGCCGTCGATCCGAGCGCCCCTCAGCGTCACAGCTCTCGGCGGCCGACCGGCCCTTTCGGGATAAGGATCACCGCATCGCTCCGGGAGCGGTTCCGGCGCGGTCCAGTGCGCCACGCCGGCAGGCAGCGCCCGAGTATCAATCCATGATGGTTACGCTGCGCAGATGAGAGCAGCTGCGGCGATACGTCGACCCCCGGGGCGTCCCGCTCACTGAGCGCATGCAGATCGACTCGCCGCAGGCAAGAGCGATGAGTTTTCTGTCGGACCGTCGTCATATGGTGCGGGGGACCGCGACCAACAGGTCGGGCGGACGAGAGCGGAGGATATCTCATGAGTGGAGTACGGGTACTGGTGGGCACACGCAAGGGCGCGTTCGTTCTGACCTCGGACGGCAAGCGCGAGCAGTGGGACGTCAGTGGCCCGCACTTCGCGGGCTGGGAGATCTACCACGTCGCGGGGTCTCCCACCGAGCCGAACCGGCTGTACGCGTCGCAGTCGTCGGGCTGGTTCGGGCAGCTGATCCAGCGCTCCGACGACGGCGGCGTGACGTGGACACCGGTGGGCAACGAGTTCACCTACGACGGCGTCCCGGGAACGCACCAGTGGTATGACGGCACGCCGCACCCCTGGGAGTTCGCGCGGGTCTGGCACCTCGAGCCGTCGCTGACCGATCCGGACACCGTCTACGCCGGGGTCGAGGACGCCGGCCTGTTCCGCTCGGTCGACGGCGGGCAGAGCTGGGCGGAGCTGTCCGGCCTGCGCAACCACGACACCGGGTCCGCCTGGCAGCCGGGTGCCGGGGGGATGTGCCTGCACACGATCGTTCAGCATCCCAGCGACGCAGGCCGGATGTTCGTCGCCATCTCGGCCGCAGGCGTGTTCCGGACCGACGACGGCGGTAAGACGTGGCAGGCGGCCAACCGCGGTCTGCAATCCGAGGGCATCCCCGACCCGGATGCCGAAGTCGGCCACTGCGTGCACAACCTCGCGATGCATCCATCGCGTCCGGACGTGCTGTTCATGCAGAAGCACTGGGACGTCACGCGCAGCGACGACGCAGCCGAGTCGTGGCACGAGATCAGCGGGAACCTGCCCACGGACTTCGGGTTCCCGATCGACGTGCACGCCCACGAACCCGACACCATCTACGTCGTCCCGATCAAGAGCGACTCGGAGCACTTCCCGCTCGACGGGCAGCTGCGTGTCTACCGCAGCCGCACCGGCGGAAACGAGTGGGAGCCGCTCACCAACGGCCTGCCGCAGAGCAACTGTTACGTCAACGTGCTGCGCGACGCGATGGCCGTCGACTCGCTGGACTCGTGCGGCGTGTACTTCGGCACCACGGGCGGGCAGGTGTACGCCTCGGCCGACGCCGGAAACAGCTGGGCGCCCATCGTCCGTGATCTTCCAGCGGTGCTGTCGGTGGAAGTGCAGACGCTGTCATGATTCGCGTCGTACTCCCCACCCACCTGCGCCACCTCGCCCACGTCCACGGCGAGGTGGCATTGCACGTCGAGGGTCCGGCCACCCAGCGCCTGGTCCTCGACGCGCTGGAGAGTCGCTATCCGATGCTGCGCGGCACGATCCGCGACCACGTCACCGGGCAGCGCCGAGCGTTCGTGCGGTTCTTCGCCTGCGAACAGGATCTGTCCCACGACGCACCGGACACCCCACTGCCCGACCCGGTCGTGACAGGGGCTGAGCCATTCCTGGTCGTGGGGGCCATGGCCGGCGGCTGACGGCATTCGAGTCCTACCCGGGCCCGGCCGTGGGCGACAGAATGGGCGAGGTGAGCACTGAGGATCCGCTGACCACCGGGCAGGCCGCGCTCGCGGCCGGGTGCTGGGGCGCGGCGCGCACCGCCTTCGAGGCGGCGCTGGCCGAAGAGGAGGTGACGCGGGAAGAGACGGCGCAGGCGTGCTTCGGGCTGGCGGCTGCGTTGTGGTGGCTGGGCGAGAACCAGGAAAGCGTCTCGCGGTGCGCCCAGGCGTACGCGCTGTTCCGCCGGACAGGCGAGGTGGGCAGCGCCGTCCAGTGCGCGGTGTGGCTGAGCATCACCTACAAGGCGAACTTCGCCAATTTCGCCGCCGCCAACGGGTGGCTCGAACGGGCGCAGCGACTGCTGGAGCCGCTCGAACCCGGGCCGCTGCACGGGTGGACGTGGGTGGCTCGGGCCTACCGGATGGCCGACCTGGATACCGCCGAGGAGCTCACGGCGCGGGCCGCCGACCTCGCCCGTCAGGCCGATGACACCGATCTCGAGCTCGTCGCCCTGTCCCAGCTGGGGTTGATCCGGGTGGGTCAGGGACAGCTCGGCGCAGGCTTCGCCCTGATCGACGAGGCGATGGCGGCGGCGCTGGCCGGTGAGCGCTCGACCCTGGACACCGTCGTCTACACCTGCTGCGACATGCTCAACGCCTGCGAGCTGGCCAGCGACGTCAAACGCGCCGCCCAGTGGTGCAAGGTCGCCGACGACTTCGTCGAGCGGTACGGCTGCCCGTTCCTGTACGCCGAGTGCCGCATCTACTACGGGAGCGTGCTGGCCGCCAAGGGCAGGTGGGACGACGCCGAGCGCGAACTGGGCGTGGGTCTGCGGATCACCGACGGCGCCTGCCCGGGGTTACATGCCAAGGCACTGACCCGGCTGGCCACCTTGCGGATCCGCCAGGGTCGCCTGGAGGAGGCGGAGCAGCACCTGTCCCAGCTCGGCGCAGCGACGTTGACGATCGGCATGGGCGGTGCGGCGGCCTTGGCGATGGGCGCGGTCGAGGCCGAAGCAGAGGAGACGTTGTCGCTGGCTGCCCTGCTGCTCGCCCGAGGTGACGCACCGGCGGCGAGCCGCAACCTCACGCAACGACTCGATCGCCTCGCCGAGCACCGTATGCATCTCGCCGCCGCACTCGATCTGCTCGTCGATGCTTACATCGCCGCAGGGAACGGGGACGCGGCCACCACCGCTGCTCGGCGGCTGGCCGACGTGGCGGCAGCCGTGGACAGCGATCGACTGGACGCAGTCGCCGCCGGAGCCCAGGGCCGGGTGTCGATCGTCCGGGGCGACCCGAAGGCGGCCGTCACCCACCTGGAGACCGCGCTCAGGCTGTGGTCGCACCTCGAGTTCCCGTTCGAGGTTGCGCGCACTCGCTTCGATCTCGGCCGGGTGCTGGCGCCGCAGCGTCCGGACGTCGGTGTCGACCACGCCCGCCGGGCCCTGGACGCCTTCGAGGCGCTCGGCGCCCGCCTCGACGCCGACCGGGTGGCGGCTTTCCTGCGCTCCCTGGGCGTCAACGCCCGTACCGGACCCAAGGGAGTGGGGACGCTGACCATGCGGGAGCAGGAGGTGCTGCGGCTGCTCGGCACGGGCCTGTCCAACCCCGAGATCGCGGCGCGGCTGCACGTGACGCGCAAGACGGCGTCGCACCACGTCAGCAACATCCTCACCAAGCTGCACCTGCGCAACCGCGCCGAGGCCACCGCCTACGCCGTCGGAGTACTCGGTGCGGCGGGCAATCCCTCGTCGCGCCGCCCTTGACGTGCACTGCGCTTGACGTCGCACCGCGCTTGACGGGGTGCCGGGTTTGACGGGTGCCGGGCCTGATGGGTGCCGGGCCTGACGGGTGCCGGGCTTGACGGGTGCCGGGCTTGGGACGGGAAATGGGTCAGTTGCCCGATGCTGGGCCTGCCCCCCCCGGTTGATGATCGGTGCATGAGCACATCCACCGAGTCATCCGAGTCGTTCCAAATCCCGATCGAAGCGGCGGAGTTCTACGAGTCAGCCTTCGTACCGGCGTTCTTCGCCCAGTGGGCACCGCTGCTCTGCGCAGCGGCCGGGGTCGGCCCCGGCCAGCGACTGCTCGACGTCGCCTGTGGGACCGGGATCGTCGCCCGCACCGCCGCAAGTCTGGTCGAGCCCGAGGGCAAGATCGTCGGGTGCGACCTGAACGAGGCGATGCTGACCGTGGCCCGCCGGGTCGGCCCCGACATCGAGTTCCAGCACGGCGACGCCGCCGCGCTCCCCTTCCCGGACGGGTCGTTCGACATCGCCCTGTGCCAGCTGGCCCTGATGTTCTTCCCCGACCGCCACGCGGCGCTCACCGAGATGGGCCGGGTCGTCAGGCCGGGAGGCACGGTGGCCGTCGCCGTCCCGAGCCGTCTCGACGCCCAGGTCGCCTTCGCGCCCTTCGTCGACATGGCCGCCCGGCACGCAGGCCCCGCGGCGACGTCCCTCTTGAGCACCTACTTCGTGTGCGGCGACCTCGACGAACTCATCGGCCTCGTCGAGTCCGCCGGTCTGCGGGTCACCAGCGCCCGCACGCACGTCGGGGTCTACCGGGCTCCGTCCGTCGATGCCTTCGTGACCACCGAGGTCGAGAGCACCCCCCTTATCGAACGGCTCAGCGACGAGGTGTACCAGCGCATCCGCACCGATGCCCGCGCTGTGTTGGCGCCGTTCACCACGGTGAACGGCAGCGTCGAAGCACCCTTCGAATGCCACGTCCTGACAGCGCGACGATGAGTGGTGCGTCGAGTCTGCGTCCAGGCGTGGTCGATATCGGTCGGTGCGGAGTGCGGCGGCGAGCGCGTCGAGCGTCACCGCAGTGATCATTCCTACCGGGCCGGTCAGCCACGGCACATGGATACGGGTTACTTCGTCGGCGCGGATGAACCCCTTCACGGGGTCACCGGGCTGGAGCCGGACGGCAACCGGGGTATCAACGTCCAGCGTGGACACGATGGGAGACCTGTCCTTGCTTCACGTGGCGTGTCCTTGCCCGGCCTCGGCCGCTTCGGCCTCGCGCTGGGTGGCGAGTTCAGCTTCGGCGTGGTCGGCGGTGTTGCGGCCGGTGCGCTGGTCGGCCTCGGCCAACCGGGCGGCGTCCTCCCACAGCATCCAGTTCCGCGCAGCCCTGGCGTTTGAGTGCCCACAGCGAGAGCGGCGCGAAGACCGGCTCAGCCACCGGCCCGCCGATCATGAGCCCGCGGGATGCGTCGGCTCCTCGGTCTGAGCCGCCCCTTCCAGCCCGGATTCCCGCACGGGTTCAGAAGCGCCCGCCGCCGCCACGACGGCCGCGGGTGCCCGAACCGCCGAAGCTCCCCGGCGACAGGCCTCCGCCCCGGCCACCACCGCCGCCGAACCCGCCGCCCCAGCCACCGCCCCTGCCGCCGCTCCTGCCGCCGAAGAGGATCCCGCCCAGCACGAGGCTGCCCAGATCCACGCCGAGCGAGCCTGCACCGCCGCGCGGGGGCGATCCATACGGCGAGGACCAGCCTGAGACGTCGGCCTGCGCCAGCTGCATCGCCTGCTGAGCCAGCGAGTCGGCGTACTGCGCCTCGCGCAGGGCCACCGTGGGATTGCCAGCAGCCTGGCTGACCGCCAGATCCAGGTGCCGCTGAGCCTCGGCCAGCCGGGTGCGTGCCTCGCTGCCCACGGCGCCACGGCGGGTGGTGATGAAGTCCCCGGCCGCAGCGATGCCCGACCGCGCCGCCAGCAGCGCCTGATCCAGTACTGCGGTTGCCCGCCGGGCGCTGGCCTTCGCGTCCCTGGCCGCCGCGAGGCCGTCGTCGAGAGCGACCTCGGCCTCACGGAGCTGGCGCAACGCGGCGAGCGGATCCGGCAACGCCCCGTCCGGCGCGCGCAACGCCTGCTCGGTCGCGGCGAGGACGGCCTCGGTTCGAGCCACGATCGGGGCCAAGCCGCCCGGATCTCCGGACGCCAGCACGGCCCGCGCCTCCGCCAGGTCCAGCTGGGTCTCCGCCCTGGCGGCGGCGATCCTCAAGGCAGCCTCAGTCAGCTCGGTTTCCAGCCGCGGGACGCCGTCGAGCAGCGTCTCCGCCTGGGAGATGGCCTCCTCCGCCACCCGTCCGGACACGACCGCCGGACCACGTTGCCCGGCTGCCAGCTCGACGCCCGCTTGATCGATCTCTGAGGCGGCGCCTTCCAGCCGCTGCCGGGCCTGCTCGACGTTGCCTTCGACTGGCGCGAGGGCGCTCGCGGCGTACCGCTTGCGCAGGTCAGCCAGCCGTGCCGCCACCTCAGGCACCCGCGCGTTGACCCCGTCGCGGCGGGAACGCAGCGCCGCGATGTAGTCCGGGGCGGTCCGTTCGAGGTCACGGAGCCGGTCGAACGCCTCGGACTGCTCGTCCAGGCGCGCGTCGGCGGTGCGGCACAACCCGATGATGTCAGCCAGCAACGCCCGCTTCGCCTGCTCGTCCTCCGCCTGTTCGTCGTCGAGCTGTTGGCGCAGACCGAACGCCTTCACCAGATCCTCGCGGGAGGCGTCCAGGGCGCGGCGGAACTCGGTCCCCGCCTCGTCGCCGAACTGCGCCTGCGCCATCTGGAGTTCCTGCTCGGAGGTCTGTACGGCGTCGTCCACCTCGATCAGGGCCGTGCTGGCCTGGTAGGCGAGGTCATCGGTCGGGACGCCGGCGAACTCGTCCGGGGCGGCCTGCGGCTGCGGCCCCCCGGGAGCTGCCTGCTGGGCGCCAGCCTGCTGACGGCGACGCGTCCGGCGGTTCAGCAGGAGTACCCCACCGCCGATCAGCGCAACAGCGCCGACCACGACGGCGACCAGCACCCCGCTGCCACCACCGTCGCTGGTGGGCGTGCGCAGCCCGTCGGCCATCGCGATCGCCGCGCCCGCCCAGTCACCGGACGCGAGCCGCGGCTCGACCTGACGAGCGGTGATGTCGTCGATCTGGGCATCCGAGAGTGGGTACTCGTCGTCGACCGAGAAGCCGTAGGCGCGGTCGCCGACCGCCACCGCGAGCAGCACGTCCCGTCGGCCCAGCTGGGACAGCCGTGCTGTCTGGTCGGACCACTCCTGGCCGGCGAACCCATCGAAGCTGCGAACGTAGACGACGTAGAGCTGCGTGCCGTTCTCCGCCCGCAGCCGGTCGAGCGCCTGGCGCACCTGCGGCTCGCGCCCGACCAGCGCCCCGACCCGGTCCGTAATCTGCCCGTCGAGGCGTGACGGCGGGTCGGCCAGTGTGGGCGAGGTTGCCCCGAGCACGAGTAGCACCAGCGACACCGCCGACACGATCAGCCAGCTACGCATCGTCATAGCCGGATCCTCTCAAACCCGAAAAAAGATGGTCCGACATGTCGATGTCGCTGCCCCTCGTTCGACGTGTAGGTAGAACCAGGCTCGCCGGTCGGGACCGCACCGGCTGTCCTGCTCAGAAACCGACCAGAAGGAGACACAGCGATGCGATTCATGATCATCATCAAGGCCGACCAGGACACCGAAGCGGGCGTGCTGCCCAGCGAGGAGCTGCTCACCGAGATGGGCAAGTACAACGAGGAGCTGGTGAAGGCAGGCGTGATGCTCGCAGGCGAGGGGCTGCACCCGAGCTCGAAGGGCGCGCGCGTCAGGTTTTCGGGAGCGCAGCGGACCGTGATCGACGGTCCGTTCACCGAGACGAAGGAGCTGATCGCCGGCTTCTGGCTGATCCAGGTGAAGTCCAAGGAAGAGGCGATCGAATGGGTCAAGCGCTGCCCCAATCCCACCGGCGTGGAGTCCGAGATCGAGATCCGCCAGGTGTTCGAGGCGGAGGACTTCGGCGCCGAGTTCACCCCCGAACTCCGGGAGCAGGAGGAGCGCCTGCGCGCGCAGGTGGCCGCTCAGCAGGGGTGATCGCGCACGCCTGGAGACTTGCCGAGGTGCGGATAAAGCTGCTCTGATGGGACGCCATGACGGCGCCCACCACACACAGCGCGATCGACGCGGTCTGGCGGATCGAGTCGGCCAGGCTCATCGCCGGTCTCGCACGGATGGTGCGCGACGTCGGCCTCGCCGAGGACCTCGCGCAGGACGCGCTGGTCGCCGCGCTCGAGCAGTGGCCGGAGTCGGGCGTTCCGCGTAATCCGGGCGCCTGGCTCATGGCCGTCGCGAAACGTCGCGCGATCGATCTCTGGCGCCGCGATGAGCGGTTCGAGCGAAAGCTCACCGAGCTCGGTCACGAACTCGAGATCCAAGGGGCCGCGCCGGAGGTCGGCGCGGCCCCTGACGATGATCTGGGCGAGCTGGTTCCGAGATGGAGATTCAGGCTTCACGCTCGCGGGCGCGGGTCGGCCCGTCCGGTGAGCCCGTGCTGTTGCTCGATCAGGACCGGGGCGCTGGGATCACCTGCTCATCCGTCGTGGTCTCGCGGCGCTGGAGCGGGCCGAGGCGCTCGGCGGGGCGCTTGGGCCTTACGCGTTGCAGGCTGCGATCGCCGCCTGTCACGGGCGGGCTCGTACCGCAGAAGAGACGGACTGGGTGCGCATTGCGGCGCTCTACGCGGCGCTCGCAACGCTCACCCCCTCCCCCGTGGTGGAGCTGAACCGCGCGGTGGCGCTGTCGATGGCATTCGGTCCGGCTACCGGCCTCGAACTCGTCGATGAGCTGACCTCGGAGCCGTCGCTGCAGGGCTACCACCTGCTGCCGAGCGTGCGCGGTGACCTGCTGGCCAAACTCGGCCGTTTCGACGAGGCACACCGGGAGTTCGAGCGCGCGGCGTCGTTGACCCGAAACGGACGCGAGCGCACGCTGCTGCTGCAACGCGCCGCTACGTACGCGGGGGGATCGGCGCAGCCGAAGTGAAGCTAGATTTCCAGTCCTTCCGGGGGCCTGGGAATCAGTGCCCGCAGGTGGACGGACAAACGCTTACACCCTGCGTCACCGCTGAACTGTGATGCCATTCCCGCGGAGCCCGAAAGCCAGAATTTCACACCCGAAACCGGCGCAGCTCGGTGGTCGCTCATGATCTCGCCACTGAGTGTGGGCAAGTTATGCATAGCATCGGCATAGGCGATGGGATCGGTCAACGACTTGCCCTGCGCCGGGAGAACTTCAATGACCCACGGAAGCACGTAGTGCAGCACGACAGCGCCTTGATTCTGCTGAATAACGTAGTTCTTTGGGTTACCGGCAGAGTCGAATGGCTCCGGCATTATCTTCGCTATACCATCCCAGTAGGCGTTTAATAGCAGCGCGATCTGCTCTGGCCCGACATTAGCCATGAGCGGCATGTCAAGCACCGGCCGCAGCGATCGGACAAACACCGTTTGATAGATGGTGAACTGATCACCGCGCTTAATTTTCTGGCCAGGCGCCCGGATACGCCCCACCCAAACACCATCAAGAGCGTTGAGCTCTCTTACGACCGAGACACCACGAATAATCCGGTCTCGACTCTCTGTCGATACCTTTGTATCAGAGGATTGATAGCTCATCATGATCCTTTCGCTAGCCGTTGATGACTACCAGTCACCGACACTCGATCGGAGCGACGCCGCAGCGCACCAGGTCGAAGCGGCTGCTGGCGGCGGCAAGCCCGTCGCAGCCGGGGGGTAGACGTCAGGGAGCCCAGGTCCGGCAGACAGCCCGTGCGCAGGGGACCAATATTGATGCTTTTGAGTGTCACCCATTAGTGATAACTTGCGACAGTGTCCGGGCTATCGACACTCCTTCAACATGGGATCAACAGATGGGCTCCGCTGCTCAGAAGACCCTCGATCAAGGGGCAGGTCCGTGTCCCCTGATCGGGCTCATCGACGACGAGCTCGATCTGGTGGCGATGTCGCGGGCCTACTTGGAGCGCGATGGGTTCCGCGTGGTGGAGGCACCGGACGTCAAGTCGGGGCTGGCCGCGATACGTCGCGAGCCAGTCGACCTGGTCGTGCTGGACCTGGGACTGCCCGACGGCAGCGGACTGGACCTGCTCCGCACGCTCCGCAGCACCAGCCGCGTGCCGATCATCATCGTGACTGGCCGTAGCGAGGAAACAGATCGGGTCGTCGGGCTGGAACTGGGCGCCGATGACTATCTGGTCAAGCCGTTCTCCCAACGCGAACTCGCCGCCCGGATCCGGGCCGTGCTGCGGCGTACCTACCCAGAGCAGCCAGCACCGATTATTCACCTCGGCGCGCTACTGATCGACACCGCCGCCCGTCAGATTCGGACCGCAACCAGCCCCATCACCCTGACCCCACTGGAGTACGCCCTGCTGGCCTTCCTCGCGGCGTCGCCCGGCCAGACCTTCTCCCCCGAGCAGCTACTGGAGCACGTATGGGACTCCTCACGGCAATGGCAGGTGTCCTCAACAGTGGCCGAACACATTTACCGGGTACGCCGCAAACTCCGCGTCCACGACGTGACAGCGCCTCGGATCACTACCGTCCGTGGCTTCGGCTACCGACTGGACCCCTGACGACGACATGAACACCGACCTGACCGTTGATGACCCGTCCCGGGCCGTGAACTACCAGCGTCTGTTTGATGCTGCTCCGTCGCCCTATCTCGTGCTCGATGCCGAACTGATCATCGTGGCGGTTAACAAGGCGTATCTGACCGTGACCGCCACCGATCGAGATGCCCTGTGCGGACGGCCGATTTTCGATGCGTTCCCCGACAACCCGGACGACCCCACCGCGGACGGCGTACACAACCTGCGCCGCTCACTGGCCACGGTTCTGGTCACCGGTAAGGCCGACGCAATGGCGTTGCAGCGCTATGACATCCCAGTCGACCGCGACGATGCAGGCGAACACTTCGTCGAGCGGTACTGGAGCCCGATTAACACACCGGTGCTGGACGCCGATGGGCGAATTACCCACATCATTCACCGGGTCGAAGACGTCACGGAATTCGTGCTGAGTCACGGGGTCGACCGCAATCAGCAGCGGGCGGCCGCCGAAGTGCAGATGCGGGCCGATCGGATAGAGAACGACCTGTTCGTCCGAGCCCGCGAGGTGCAGGACGTCAACCAACAGCTGCGCGATGCCTATGAGGAACTGGCCAGCGCGGATCAAGCACTGCAAAAACAACAGCAGGCCAAGGATCGGTTCATCGCCACGCTGTCCCATGAGCTGCGCAACC
This sequence comes from Pseudonocardiales bacterium, assembly GCA_052390495.1. Lineage (GTDB taxonomy): Bacteria > Actinomycetota > Actinomycetes > Mycobacteriales > Pseudonocardiaceae. The sequence goes on along the minus strand of JBQTGW010000063.1, from coordinate 3,120 downwards.
CACTCGCCGCGGTCCTGGCCGCCACTGAACTACTCGGCCTGGACATCCGCGACCATCCCGCCTTGGCCGTCCTGGAACGGCAGGTCAACGCCCTCGTGCGGATGACCGACGACCTGCTCGATGCCAGCCGGGCGCTGACCGGCCGACTGGAGGTGGTGCGCCGACCGATGGATCTGCGGACCACGGTCGAGGCCGTGGTACAAGACATCCAGCCCGAGTACACGCGGACGGATCGAACGCTGCGGCTATCGCTTCCAGCGCAACCGGTCCCCGTGGACGGGGATGGGATCAGGCTGGCCCAGATGCTGGGCAATCTCCTGAGCAATGCGCGCAAGTACACCCATCCCGGGGGAACAGTGCAGGTCAAGCTGACCGCCGCGACCTACCACACCGTGCTGACGGTGCAAGACGACGGCATCGGGTTCGCTCCCACCACCGCGGACCAGTTGTTCGAGGTCTTCGCCAGAGCAGTACCTTCCGAGATGACCGACGCGGGCGGTCTCGGCCTCGGTCTGTCCATCGTCCGCAACATCGTCGAACTCCACCACGGCACGGTCTCCGCGTACAGCAAAGGCCCAGCCACCGGCGCCGAGTTCCAGGTTCAGCTGCCCCTGAGCGGCTCGCGAGGCTGCGGTCCGACCCACCCCACCTCCGCACCCTGGTCACCCGTCACACTGCGCACGCTGATCATCGAGGACAACGTCGACCTGGCCGCCACCTACCGAACGCTGCTGGAACGCCGGGGCCACCAGGTGACAGTTGCCCACACTGGTCACGACGGCCTCACCGCCGCCCGGCGGCAGCGCTTCGACCTCGTGCTCTGCGACCTCGGGCTACCCGACATCACCGGCTACGAGGTCGCCCGCCACCTCCGTCACGACCCGGACGCCCAGCCTGCCCGGCTCATCGCCCACTCCGGATACAGTCAAGATGCCGACCGCCAACAGTCGCTACAGGCAGGTTTCGACGCGCATCTCACCAAGCCCATGGCCATCAGCGACCTCGAAGACCTTCTCGACCCACCAGGCCCAACGGTGCCCTCATAACGCCCTACGTGACATTCATTTACGGCTGACTGGTGGTGTGCGCTCCGGAGGCAACCGATAGTCGGCGCTGACGACAACGCGGTACGGCGTGCGGGGATCGTCCTCCTTGGCGGGGCGGTCGCGCTCGAACTGCCAGACCTGCCCTTGCCTCACGCGGCGTTTCCCCGCCTGGCCTCGGTGGCTTCGGCCTCCCGGTGGGCGGCGAGTTCAGCCTCGGCGTGGTCGGCGGTGTTGCGGCCAGTGCGCTCGTCAGCTGCGGCCAACCGGGCGGCGTCCTCCCACAGCATCCAGTTCCGCGCGGCCCTGGCGATCGTCGGTGAGAGCTTGCCACCGGTCTGAGCGGCCTTCTGCTCGAACCAGGCAAGTAGTTCCTCGTCCACCGTGATGGTGACCTGTTTGCTAGCCATATTTGCCGCCATATTAGTAACCGTATGACACCGCAACGACGCTTCCTCGGATTTGCCCGGGAACGCCCGCGACACCCCGATCTGCCAGCCGACGTCCTTCGTCTTCCCGACCGGCATCACGCCGCCCCGTTCGCCGCCGCGAACGACGCGCGGTACAGATCGCGCAGCAGGGACACCTCGGCGCCGTGGTGGATCGCCTCGCGGTTGATGTGCAGGATGAGGGTCGCCATCGAGTGATCGGCCCAGGGTCCCTCGGCGGGGCCGACGGCCCGGGCCAGGCCGTCCTGGTCGAGTGCCCGCACACCGGAGGTCCAGGCTTCGTACGAGCGGTCGAGCAGGTCGAGGGCGCCGGCCGCGGTAGGCGGCCAGTCGGTGGTCTGGTAGGACACCGAGCCGTCGCCGAAGTGGGAGCTGGCCCGCATCGCGAACAGCCCGATGGAGATGTGCCCGAGGCGCCAGGCGATGGTCGTGATGGGCGCCGGGTCGGGCTCGGGCATCTCGAAGTCGGCCACCCAGTCCCCTGCCCCGGCGGCCATCGCGGAGACTGCTTCGCCCCGGGGCCGGATGCTCCAGCACCCCGGCACCGGCTCCCACAGGTACTCGGCGTCGGTGAGACCGTCGAGCCGGGGGCGCAGCTGCACCCGCCAGTGAAAGTCGAGCTGCTCAACGCACTCGCGGGTCCAGTCGATCGTCATGTCTGTTGTCGTCATGAGAGCACCATAGGACCGACCACTGACAGTTTCGGTCCTCAATGAGGCTGGTCCAGCTCCTCGGCGAGTAGATCCATGAGCAGGCCGTCGTGCCACCCGGCGCCGTCGGCGTCGCGCTCGTAGCGGCGCAGCACGCCTACCGGCCGAAATCCCACCGCTGTGTAGCAGCGAATGGCCGGTTCGTTGTCTGCCGCCGGATCGATCACCAGACGGTGGTGGCCCCGGTCGCGCACCAGATGGCGGGCCAGCGTGGCGACAGCGTCGCGGCCGACACCTCGCCCATGCACGGCGGGGTCGAGGAAGATATCGATCGAGGCGTGCCGGTAGGCGGGGTCTTCCTCCTCGCCGTACTGCACCATTCCGCACACCGACCCGTCCAGGAGAACGGCGAACCGGATGGCGGAGGGGTCGTCGAAGGGCCACTGCATCGATGCGGCCTCGTCACCCCAGCGCAGCCGTACCTCGGGCGTACCAAGGATCCGCCGCAGCTCCGGTACGTGCTTGTCCGTGACGGGCGCCAGCACCACGCGCTCCCCACGCAGCTCGGGACCCGCAGTCACATCACACCTCAGCGAGCTCCGGGCCGCTGAGCCCGCGGCCCTGAGTGGGTGGTCAGCACCGATGCGTAATCCACCTCGCCATCATCGCCGCCGCAATCAGCCGAGGCCACTACTGCCACGATCGTGGCCGGCTGGCGTAGTACGTCCGTTTCCCCAGTGTCCCCCGATGGCATCGACGGGGTCGAGCGCTGATCGCTCCAGCAGGAGCTGGCGGGCCAAGGTGGCCTGGTTCAGCTCTCGGCGGGTGAGGCGCTTCATCAGCACTCCATCCGGTACGGCGCCGGACCGGGACGCTGAATCCAGGCTGTCACGTCTGACCGGTGGTGGCGCGGTCGGCGAGTTCGATCACAGCTTGGACGAGCTCGGCGCCGTCGAGCAGTGTCCGGTCGTTGTGGTC
>JBQTGW010000062.1:0-16813 GCA_052390495.1 Pseudonocardiales bacterium | reverse complement strand
AGGACATCGACAAGATCGAGAACATCTGCCGCTGCGGCACCTACTTCCGCATCCGCGAAGCCATCAAACAAGCCGCCAGAGCAGCGACATAGCGCGGCGTGTCCTCAGGGGTAACGCCGTCCCTGACAGCCGCCGTGGAAGACTGGCCGGGACGCGAGGAGCCGCTGTGACCACCCTTCCGTCATGTTCGCTCAGCGTCACCTGTAGCGACGTTAAGTCGTCACTGACACTCCACGACTCATCCTTACGGATGCTCCTGCCCTCAGCAGATGATCATCGCCCGACCCGTCGGCCCCGTGGACCCCAATTCGGCTCCGAACAACGGTCCACGGGGTACCTCACCCAGCCATTCGGCTCCGAATAGCGGTTCTGGCGCACCGTGGACAGCCATTCGGCTCCGAATGGCGGTTCTGGGCACCCCAAAACTGCGATTCGGCTCCGAATGGCGCTCGGCGAGAGCCTGTGCTGGGCGAGGAGTCCAGATGCGGGCTCATTGTGCGGTAGTACTACCACGTAACGTTACTAGTCCAACACATTTAGTGATATTGGTGTGGTATTGGGCCCGCACCGCATAGGAGAAAACTACCTCAAGTAACGATCACTGAACGCTAAGCGACCTTGCCGTTGCCCTGGCCGACCCGCTGACCCAGAATGCCGATGCAGTGGCCGAGACGTTCGCCGTGGACGGCGTGGCCGAGGCACCGCTCGTCCCGCCTGGCCGGGCCTTTCCGCGACGCATGGAAGGGCGCGAGGAGATCCGCAGGCCGAGGTGAGAACGACATGCTGATCGCGATCTCGTCCGCTGTCGGGGCGCCCCGGCCTCGACGTCATCAAGCAGCCGGTGGACGAGCTGATGGCTGTGGCAGCACGTTCGTGTGACGGCGCCGTTTCGCGGGGAACGAACGCACCCAGTCCACGACGATCCCGGGGACGACGAGCACTCCCGGGTCCGGGCCACGTTCCATTTCGGGTGAGCCGAAGTGGATATGGGAGTCGATCAGACCGGGCAGGACCGTGTGTCCGGCCAGGTCGATGGTCTCAGCACCGGGAGGTACGGCCACCTCGGTGCCGACCTGGGTGATCACCCCCTCCTCGACGAGGACCGTCGCACCCACCACCGGTTCCAGCTCCGGGCCGACCAGGACGGTCGCACCGATGAGCACGAGCGCGAGGAACAGATAGAGCACGAGGCGGCGAAGCCATCGAGCGAAGATCGGTAAGCCGAACGAGCGCCGAGGGTCGACGACCACGTCGGCTTGACCGTACTTCGGCAGGTGAATCCGCTGCGCCAGCCGTCCGCGGCGAAATCGACGCGACGAAGGTAGCTGTCCACGATCTCGTGGGCGGCAGGACACTCCGTCCGGCGATCTGGCTTCAGACATGCCGACCGAGGTCAACGAGTTCCATGACGCTCAGTAAACCCCAAGTGCAGCCCCGTCGGACCAAGTTGTTGTAGTTTAGTGACACGCTAAAAGGCAACTTGAGCTGTGAGGGGCCTGTGGACTTGCCGTTTCAGCCTCAGTCCGATCTTCTCGATGCTCGTGCTGCACTGCGTCGGGTGGTCGACACCGTGCTGGATGGCCTCGCCTCCGGCCAGCTGCCGGGCCAGACCGAGCGGCAGCAGGTAGATATCAAGGAAGAGGCTGGGCGCCGGGGCGCCGGTGGAGTGCTCCTGCCGGGACAGGCGGAGAACCTCGCGGCGGCGACACAGCTGGCCGACGAGGCGGCGTGCTTCGCGAATACCCCCGGCGGTGGGGCGCTGATCGTGGGGGTCGAGGACAAGACCGGTGATCTGCTCGGCACCGACCTGGACCCGGAGTGGCTAAGGCACCGGATTTACGAGCGAGTGGACATCGCCCCGGTCGTCGAGGTAAAACGCGTCGAGGGGGTTCGCCTGCTGATCCTTTACGTCGCGGCTGCGCGGGACCCGGTCGAGGACACCTCTGGTCGCATCCGCTGGCGGGTCGGCAGCCACTGCACCCCCGTCGATCGATCCGAATGGTGGCAGCACCGGCAAGGCCAAAGCGGTTACGACAGTATGGCGGTGGCCACCGGTCGCACGTCGGCTGATGTGTCGCCCGGTGCGATCGTTGTCGCCCGCAGGTACCTGCAAGCGGCGGATCCGACCGGGGACGCCAGCTCCGACAGCGCCGCTGACCTGCTCCGTCGACTGGGTGTACTGCTGCCCGACGGCCGTCTGACCCAGGCTGGTGCGTTGGTGTTCTGCCCGGCCGATCGCGGCTACCTGACTACGACCGTGCTCGACGTCGAGGGTGGTGACGTCCTCTCCACGCCCCCGGACCTGCGTGGATTGAGCCTCCTTGAGCAGCTCGCGGCCACCGAGGACCGGCTCGATCCGCTCAACTCCGAGGTGGTCGTGCGAGGATCGTTCGCCCAGGTACCCATCCGCAGGCTGCCCGTCGCGGCGCTGCGGGAGGCGATCCTCAACGGCCTCGTGCATCGGGATTGGCACCTGCCGGAACCGGTCACGGTCACCTGGGTGCAGGCGGATTCGGCCTTGCAGGTCGTCAGTCCCGGTGGTTTCGTCGGCGGCGTGACCGCCGATACGGTGCTCACCCAGCGCTTCGCCCGCCATCCGGCGCTGGCCGACGTGTTCCGCGCTCTGGGATTGGTCGAAAAACAGGGGCTGGGCGTCGACCGAATGTACCGGGAGATGGTGGCTCTCGGGCATCGTCCGCCGATCATCGTCGAGGAGCCCGGTCCACGAGTGCGTACCCGCCTCGTCGGTGGCGAACCGGTAGTACCAGTGATGGCGCTCACCAGCCGTATCGAGCCCGCGGTACGTCGCAAGGACGTGCGAGTGGCACTCGTGGTCGACACACTTCTCCGGGAGCCGTTCACCACACCGGATCGGATGGCGCAGGTGCTGCAGCGGACCCCGCAGGAAGCTGTGGAAGCACTCGATACCGCCAGTGATTGCCGGGTGGACGCACAACCACTGCTGACCAGGTACAAGGAAGCCTGGATACTCTCCTCCGCCGCGTTGAGCAACGTAGAGACGTCAGGATCAAGAGCCAGACTGCGTCGCAGCGGAGTCCTACCCTACCGCCGACCAGACGACCCGCTGGAGGCAGTACGTCCCTGGCTGGCTGTGTACGACCGGATCACCTCTGGTGATCACGCGCTGCTCACGGGCCTGACCCAGCCCGGGGCGTTGAGCCAGCTCGAGCGCCTGGTCGGGGAGGGATTCCTCGCGCGAGGTGCTGGACGCGGACGCAACGCCCACTTCCTGGCCGGGCCTCGTCTGAGCTGAGCGGGGCAAGGTGCTGGCCTTGCGATGAGACGACCGCGCTGCGGGAGGTTCAGCGGAATCGGAGGTTTCCGGCGACCACCGGCAACGACAGCGAGCCGGGCAGCCGGTCGCCGGTGGTGATCGTAATCCTCGGCTTGAGGGGGTCCGGCAGGATCTCCGCTGCGGTAGCGCCGATCGTCAGGACGAGACGGTGACCGGCGGGGATCACGGTGGCCAACGGCAGGCTCGGCGCCCTCACCCTGGTGGGCGTGCCCGTCGGGAAGGGCTGGCTGGTGCCGGGCTGCGCCCAGTGAGTGAGATCGAGTTGGATCCGCCCGGCGTCCACGGCCCCGCTCACCAGCTCGGGACAGGAGTACCGGCCCGCCGTGTGGTAGAGGGTAGCGACCAAATTCCCGCCAGGCAGGTTGCTGGACACAGTGAGGTCAGCGGAGAAATTCCCCGCCACCCGGACCTCCTGCGCCAGCGGTGGGGACACATACAGGAGCTGATGCGGTCCGCAATCGGAGCCGAACCCGCCGAGCTCCTGATCACCAGCGGTGAGGGTGGCGAACTCGAGACCAGTATCGGCCCCACCCTCGAAATCGAGCGACTGGAAACTTCGCGCCGACGGCTCCACCACGCCGCTACTGGCGGTCAGCTCCCGGCCCGAGAGATACAGGGCCGCCGACTCGGCCGGAGGGGGCCAGCTCGGCGCGGTATGCCACCCGCCGGTGTCGTCCTCGTACTCCACAATGCCCGCCGCAGTGACCTGCGGACCGCCTCGCAGGTAGTGGTCGAACCAGCCGATGGCTAGCTGGGTGAAGTCGGCCCGCGTGTCACCGTGACCCGGCGCGTGATAGCGGGACGCCGGAATCGCCGCGAGCGGTTTCCGGCCGATTGATCGTGGTCACGCAATGTGCTCACCTCGGTTCAACAGACCGTGCCTAAGCTCGAAACCGTGATTCCTCGGATTGCCTTCAGCTCCCCCATAAGCGCTGAAGTGGGGTTCACCGGGTAGTCGTTGACGGCCAGTCTGATCTCCCGGGTGCCGTTGACAATCGTGATCCGCACCGGTGTCGTGCCTTTGTGTGCGACGAGCGAGCTGCGCAGCTCCAGCACATTGTCGCTGTTGAGCGCAGCCGCCTCGGCACGCAGCTCGAACGTTGCCACTGCATCCGGATCGTTCTCGGCAGCGCTGATGTCCAAGGGCACCACCGCTCCGCCAAAGATTGAGATCTTGTCCTCGCGCCAGTTCACCCGGCCCTTCACCAGAACTACGGAGTCCTCGACCAGGTCCTCACGCAGCACGGCGTAACTCTTGGGGAAGAACAACACCTCGATAGCGGCGTCCAAGTCCTCGACCGTGACGATCGCCCACGGCTCTCCCTTCTTGTTCACCCTCCGCTCGACCGAGGAGATCATCCCGGACAGGACGACCTCCCCCTCCTTGGGCGCTGAGTCAACCAATGCCGCAATCGGTTTGGGAGCGTGCTTGCGCAAGATGAGCTCCGCCCCGTCGAGAGGATGGGCCGAGACATACAGACCCAGCATCTCCCGTTCCGACGCGAGGAGCTGCTTTCGGGGCCATTCGTCCGGAGTCAGTTTGATATGGGCCAGAGGCGAAGAATCGGCGGCCGCTTCACTCGTGCATTCGCCACCGAACAGATCGAACTGCCCCATGGCTTCCTGCCGTTTCAGCCCGACCACAGCATCAACGGCCTCCTCATGGACCTGGACCAGGGACAGCCGGGTATGCCCGAAGGAGTCGAACGCACCAGCCTTGATCAAAGACTCGACCACACGCTTGTTGCAGCACACCAGATCAGCCTTGTCCAGGAAATCAGTGAAAGAAGTATACACGCCCTTACTCTTGCGAGTACCGACAATAGACTCCACCACGTTGCCGCCGACGTTGCGGATCGCACCGAGACCGAAACGGATGTCGCCGCCGACGGCCGCGAACCTCATCCCCGACTCGTTCACGTCCGGCGGCAACACCTTGATTCCCATACGCCGACACTCGGACAGATACAGTGCCGACCTGTCTTTCTTGTCCCGCACCGACGTCAACAGTGCAGCCATGTACTCAGCCGGGTAGTTAGCTTTGAGATAGGCCGTCCAATAGGACACGAGTCCGTACCCAGCGGTGTGAGATTTGTTGAACGCGTAGCCCGCGAAGGGGAGCATAACATCCCACAATGTCTTGCAGGACTTCTCGGAGTACCCCCTGGAGATCATGCCTGCCTGGAAGTTCTCCCACTCCTTCTCAATGATCTCCTTCTTCTTCTTACCCATGCTGCGGCGGAGCAGATCAGCGCCACCGAGACTGTATCCGGCGAGCTCCTGGGCGATCTTCATGACCTGCTCTTGATAGACCATCAGATGATAGGTCTCACCCAGAATCGGTTCCAGAGCATCTTCCAGCTCAGGATGAATCGGAGTGACCTTCTGCCGCCCATTTGACCGGTCCGCGTAGTCATTGTGGGCATTCGCGGCCATTGGTCCCGGTCGGTATAGGGCCAGGACCGCAGCGATGTCACCGAACTTCTTCGGGGCCATCCGCTTGAGCAGCTCCCGGATGGGTGTGCTGTCGAGCTGGAACACACCCAACGTGTCGCCCCGGGACAGCAGCTCGTAGGTGGCTGTGTCCTCCAGCGCCAGCGTCGCGAGATCGACCCCTACACCATGGTTCTCGCGTACCGCCTCGATTGTGTCACCGAGCACCGTGAGGTTGCGCAGGCCCAGGAGGTCCATTTTCAGCAGGCCGACGTCCTCGCAGGACGGGTAGTCCCACCCGGTAATGATCGACCCGTCATCGCGGGACCACAGTGGCACAACCTCCAGCAACGGCTGGGAAGAAAGGATGACCGCACAGGCGTGGACCCCGGCGTTGCGTACCAAGCCCTCCAGCCCACGAGCGGTATCGAAGATCTTGGCGACGTCCTGATCAGTCTCGACCAGCGATCGAACTTCCTTAGCCTCTTCATAGCGGGGATGTTCAGCGTCCATGATGCCGGACAGCGGAATGTCCTCGGCCATGATCGGTGGAGGCAGTGCCTTCGAGATCTTGTCGGCGATGGCGAATCCCGGCTGGCCGTACACCACCCTGGCGGCGTCCTTAATAGCAGCCTTGGTCTTGATAGTGCCAAAGGTGATCACTTGGGCGACATTCTCAGCGCCGTACTTATCAGTGGCATAGCGAATCACCTCGCCACGCCTGCGCTCGTCAAAGTCCAAGTCGATGTCCGGCGGTGAGACCCGCTCCGGGTTCAAGAACCGCTCGAAGAGCAGCGAGTGCTCGATCGGATCGAGGTCGGTGATCTGCAGGATGTAGACCACCAACGAACCTGTCGCAGAACCTCGACCAGGGCCGACGATGATGTCCTGGTTCTTGGCCCAGCGAACCAGGTCGCCAACGACGAGGAAATATCCGGCGAAACCCATCTTCGTGATTACGGACAGCTCAGTCTCGATCCGCTCGGCGTAGCCGGGCGGCAAACCGTTGGGATACCGGGATGGTGTGTACTGCTGCACCTCACGGCGCAGGAGGTCATCCTCGGTCTCCCCCGGCCGGAGCGGGACACGCGGCATCCGATCGACTTCGGCGAACACCTCGGCGTATGACTGTACGCGCTCGGCAACCAGCAGTGTGTTGTCCGCAGCCCCCGGCAGCTCGATATCCCAGTACTCGCGTATCTCCTGAGACGACTTGAGGTAGTAGCCGTCGCCCTCGAACTTGAACCGCGTCGGATCACTCAGCATCTTGCCCGACTGGACGCACAGCAGCGCAGAGTGCGCAGTTGCCTGGTCTTTGGTCACGTAGTGCGAATCGTTCGTGGCCAGAGGCTTCAGGTTGAGCTTGCGGCCGACTTCCAGGAGCTCCGATCGCAGCGCTCGCTCGACGTCGATCTCGTGGTCCATGACCTCCAGGAAGTAGTTGTCCGGCCCGAAGATGTCCCGAAAGTCGCTGGCCGCCTGGAGTGCTTGATCGAACTGTCCCAGACGCAGCCTGGTCGATACCTCACCGCCCAGGCACCCCGTGGTGGCGATGATCCCCTCAGCGTGCTCGGCGAGCAGTTCCCGGTCCATCCTGGGCTTGCGGTAGTAACCCTCGAAGCTGGCAAGAGAAGACATCCTGAACAGATTACGCAGGCCAACCGAGTTCTCCGCAACCATCGTCATGTGGGTGTGGGCACCATGTCCACCCACGTCCTTGCCGCTTTCCTCGGTGTCGCCTTTACGCTGGCCCCGGTCCCCCCAGAAGACAGGCTTCTTAAGAAAACGACTCGTCGGCGCGAGGTACGCCTCGATTCCGATGATCGGTTTGACACCGGTCTTCTTCGAGGCCCGGTAGAATTCCGCTGCTCCGAACATGTTGCCGTGGTCGGTCATGGCCACAGCAGGCATCCCCAGCCGTTCGGCCTCAGCAAACAGTGCGGCAACCTTCGCCGCGCCGTCGAGCATCGAGTACTCCGTGTGCACGTGAAGGTGGACGAACGAGTCGACCAAATGGGGCTCCTTGCCTAGCGCGATCACAAGGGGGCGGCAGAGGCCACTGTAACGGCTGGCGGAGCACAGATCACCGAGGCGCACAGCAAGTCTCAACTTGGGGGCGTCTCAACTTGGGTGATCGTGGCCGCCCTGCACGGTCCCGCGGCGGGACGATCCGGCGGGCCTGGGACGATAGGCGAGGAGCAAGAGGAGGCAAGCTTGACTGAGCCCGAGGTGCGCTCGCTGATCAGCCAGGTCGAGGCCGCCGTCTCCGGCGCGATCGACCGAGCGCTACCGGATCTGGCCGGCGCCGATCCGGTCGTGCGGCGATCCGAACACGCGGACTTCCAGTCCAACGCCGCGCTCGCGCTCGCCAAGCAGGCCCGCACCAAGCCCGCTGAGGTTGCCACCGCGGTCTCCGAGGCGCTGCGTGCTGACTCCGGCACGCCCCGGGAGCAAAAAGAACTGCTGGGTGAGGTGACCGTGTCGGGACCGGGCTTCCTCAACCTTGCGATAGCCGATGTCGCCGTGTGGCGGCAGGTGGCCGCGCGGCTGGCCAGCCCCCGTCTGGGCATCGGCACGCCCGAGCAGGGCCGATGCACCGTCATCGACTACTCGGCGCCCAACATCGCCAAGGAGATGCACGTCGGGCACCTGCGCACCACCATCATCGGTGATGCCCTGGCCCGCCTGCTGAGTTTCCTCGGTGCCGAGGTAATCCGGCAAAACCACCTCGGCGACTGGGGCACCCAGTTCGGGATGCTCATCCAGTACCTCGACGAGCACCCCGACGCCACCTGGCACCACGACCAGCTCGCCGAGGGAACCTCGACCGTCTCCGCGCTGGATGGCCTGTACCGGACGGCGCGTGCCGTGTTCGACGCCGATTCCGCCTTTGCCGACCGGGCCCGTGCTCGCGTGGTCGCGTTGCAGGCCGGTGACGAGGCCACCATTGCCCGCTGGCGGGATATCGTGACGGAGTCCGAATTCGCCTTTCGGGAGATGTACGACCGGCTCGGTGTGCTGCTGGAACCCGGGGACTCGGCCGGTGAATCGTTCTACAACGCCTGGCTGCCTGATGTCGTCGCTGAGCTGACCGCTGCTGATATCGCAGTGGAAAGCGACGGCGCCCTCGTCGTGTACTCCGAGGAGGTCACCGGTCCGGATGGTAAGCCCGTGACGCTGATGGTTCGCAAGAAGGACGGCGGCTATGGCTACGACACCACCGATCTGGCCACCGTCCGCTACCGCATCCGCGACCTCAAAGCCGATCGTCTGCTCTATGTCGTCGACTCCCGCCAAGCCCTGCACTTCCGGCTCATCTTCGAAGCCGCCCGTCGCGCCGGTTGGCTCACCGACAACATCGACGTCGCCCACGTCGCCTTCGGCACCGTACTCGGTCCCGACGGCAGGCCGTTCAAGACCCGCGCCGGCGACACCGTCAAACTCATGGACCTGCTGGACGCGGCCGTCGACAAAGCACGAGCCACTGTCGCCGAAAAGGGCCCCGACCTCACCGCCGACGAACTGAATCAGATCGCTGAACAGGCTGGCATCGGCGCGGTCAAGTACGCCGACCTGTCCACCAGTCGCACCAAAGACTACGTCTTCGACGTCGACCGCATGGTGTCATTCGTCGGCAACACCGGCGTCTACCTCCAGTACGCGCACACCCGCATCTGCTCCATCCTGCGCAAAGCCGGCGACGCCAGGGCCGAGGTCGACCTGACGCTACCCCTGCACTCTGCGGAACTGGCTCTCGCACTTGAGTCGGACGCATTCGGCGATACCCTCGCCGAGGTCGGTAAGCTCCTGGAACCCCACCGACTGTGCGGTTATCTGTACGACCTGGCCAAGGCATTCACTGACTTTTACGAAGCCTGCCCCGTGCTCAGCGCCGACCCACCGGTCCGGGCCAACCGCCTCGCGCTGTGCCACCTCACCGCCCGCACCCTGCGCCAAGGTCTCAACCTGCTCGGCATCGCCGCACCAGAACGCATGTGACGACCGGTATCCGGCCGAGTATGGCTACCTCCCCATCGCCACCAGCCCCGACGTTTCTTGAAAACGCGCTCCGGCGCTACTGGCAGTTGCGTACCCTAGCTCTATGCTCACAGATCATCGATCACCCCGCCGACGCGTCATGGTCATCGCGGTGCTTGCCGTGGCTACGGCGGCGAGCTACCTGGCGTGGGGGGCCTGGAATAGCTACCGGTATGTCGACCCCCGGGCCACCCACGAAGGCCCGTTCGAGCCATGGCAGGCATCCGGTGTTGTCCTTTATCTTGCCCTGGGTCTGATTGCTGGCGTGGCCGGATGGCGTCGTTGCGGCTGGGCGGCCATTCTGGTCATTCCCGCCACAATGATAATCTGCATCTCGATCATCGGCCTAAGCGACACCTACGGTGGCCCCCTATCGGTGATTGGAGCCATCTTCATTGCGTTCAGTACGTTCTTTTGGGTTGCTCCCATCGCTGTCCTGGCCGAGGCGATCAGCCGACGCAAAGCGCGGTAAGAGTGCGCTCTGGAATGAAAAACGGCTAACCGGCAAGAATTCTACTGCGATACTATTGCGGCTGCCTGGTAGACGAACGCAGCCGCGCACTGTGTGCGCGGTCCAACCATTCTCCCAGGGTGTCATGGAGAACGTTGGCCGTGAATTCATCAAGGGTAAGCACGCAGGAGTTATCAGCATGCGGGTTCAGCGCGATGGTGTTGTTACTCCTGGTCACGACGAGGTTAGTGAAGCCTTCGGCGCCCTCATGGACCTGGCAGGTAACGTGCAGAACCAGTCGGTCACCGTCGCGCCGGGAACGCGCAGCGTACTTCCGCTGGTCGGACAGGGTAGAGTTGATCATCACGAGGTTCTCCAGAGTCGTTGGTTGATCTTACTTTCAGGGTCTGACGTCGGTTACCGGTCCAGAATCCGATCATCTGGAGGCCACACTACAGTTAGGGTGTCCTTATGTTAGGCAGATATTGCCAAAAGACAACATCTGCTCACGCTTGCCAGTGGGTGCCGTGAGAGGGGGTCGATCCAGGCCACGTCAAAGTCACTGAATGTGTTGAGTTCGTGACGCCAGGTCGCACACCGCACCACGAGGCGGCACCCAAGCACCTGCAGCGCCGTGAGCCCGGGCTGGACAGCCATTCGGATCCGAATCGCGGTTTCAGGCACCCCGTGGACCGCCATTCGGATCCGAATCGCGGTCCGCGCGGCCACCGCGCCGGGCAGGGTGGCGATCAGCTGGCGGGGCGGGGAAATCTGGGCTAGGGGGGCGGGGAATGTCTGGTACTAAAGAGCGTCTCTACAGGTGAACGATAGGTGAACATAATACTGCGCTGGGGTCGATGGAAACGGGTCGATCCTGCGGACTTCAGCGTTGGACGGGTATCAGGAGCGTGAATGTCGGGGGGACGGGGCGGGTCAGGCGGAGCCGGCCGCCTTCGGCCTCGGCCAGGCTGCGGGCCAGCGCCAGCCCGATGCCGTGCCCGTCGGCAAGGCGCGAGCGACGGGTGAACAGCTCTGTTTCGGAGGCCGTGATGCCGCGGCCCTCGTCGCAGACATCGATGGCCAGCGCGTCGGTGGCGTCGCGGACCGCCACGGTGACCATGCCCGAGCCGTGCCGGGCCGCGTTGTCCAACAGCACCGTGAGCACCTGGCGGACGGCCGCGGTCGAGGCGGAAGAGAGCGGGGCGTGGGGGTCGACCACCATCCGCAACAGGCGGTGCTCGGCGGCTAGCCGGTCGTGCCAGCAGCGCTCGATCTCGTCGAGCAGGCTGGGCAGATCCAGTGGCCCCGCGGTGGACTTGGGGGTGTCCCTGGCCAGCGCGAGCAGTTCCTCGATCGTCTGTTCCAGTCGGTCGGTGGTACCGATCCCGGCAGTGATGGCGTGTCGAAGGTCCTGTCCCGGCCGGTCCAGTGCCGCCTCGAGTTGCAGCCGCAGGCCGGTCAGAGGGGTGCGCAACTGGTGCGATGCGTCGGCAGAGAAAGCGCGTTCGCGGGCGAGCATGTGGTCCAGGCGGGCCGCGGTGCTGTTCAGCGCGCTGCCGACGGCATCGATCTCCGGAATGTCTCTCGGCGGCGTCCGCACGCTGAAGTCCCCCTCGCCGAGGCGCAGTGCCGCACCGGACAACTCCTCCAGTGGGCGGGCCAGCCGACCTGCCTGGCGTCGGGCGAGCAACCAGACCGCGCCGATGGCCACCCCCGCAAGGCCCGCCATAGCCAGCCAGGCCAGCCCAATCAGCTGGTAGACCGCGCTGCGTGGGCTGGCCGCGCGCACGGCACCGATCACATCACCCTCATGGGTCACCGGCACGGCCACGACCAGCTCGCGGTCGCCGTCGCGCCTGCCGATGGCACCGTCCAGGGCCTGGCCGACCGCCGCGTCCCCACCCGCGGGACCGAGACCCGTGATGCGCAGGATGCGGCGATCGTCATACACGTAGACCGCGATGTCGGTACTGGGTTTCGCGTCCGGAAGCCAGGGCGGCACCTGGCCACGAACCACGTCCGCCGAGACCGCCAGCGCGGCGGCGCCTGCCACCCGCTCCAGCTTGGTCTGCTCGTCGATCAGCGCATACTGCGCCACCGCCACGGCCAGCGGCACGCCGAACAGACCGATGGCAAGCACGGCGGCGAGCACAGCGAGGCCGACGATTCGGGTCCGCACCGGTGCCACCCCCTCTCCCGCGCCAGCGACATCTCCCCAGGGACATCTGCAGTGTCAGTAGCACACGGCGGGGTGGTCTCAGCGGATTTTGCCGACAGCTAACCGATCGCGGCCAGGGTGGTAACCACATCGGCTCTAGCGTTGGCCGCATGACGCACCAGCTCACCCCCGCATCCGGCCGCGAGGACCACCTGCGGCTGCGAACCACCAGTCGCTCGCCGCGCCAGGACGCCGTCTCGGTGACGTTGTACACCGATCCCGACCCCGACACGATCCGTGCCTGGGATCAGCTGGTCCGAGACACTCCGCGCAGCGACATTACACAGCTGTCGGCGTGGTCGAACCTGCGGCGGCAGGCTGACTTCCTGCCCCTCTACCTGCTGGCTCGTCACAGCGGGCGGCTGGTCGGCGGCGCCCTCGTGCTGCAGCGTCAGGTCCCGTTGCTCGGGCTGGTGGGCTACCTGCCCTACGGCCCGGTGATCGCTGCCGGGGAACCGCGGGCCGCCACCGCGAGCGCATTGAGCACCGCGCTGTCCGACCTCGGCCACCGGCACCTGGGCAGCTTCTTCGTGCAACCACCCGAGGACGGACACGACATCAGTGCGCAGCTGTTGGCGCGGGGATTCCGGCGCTCGACCGCGGGCATCGCCCCGCAGGCATCGATCAGAATCGACCTGAGCGCCGACGTCGAAAAGCTGCGCAACGGCCTGAGCAAAAGCAATCGTCGCCGCAGCCGGCGCTGGGCAGGTCACGGCGTCTCCGTCCGAGTCGGCGGCGAACGCGACCTTCCGATGGTCGCCGACCTGCTGGCGCACACGGCAGCGTATCAGCATTTCGATCCGCCCTCCCTGGATTACCTCGCCACCCTGTACCGGGAACTGGCCGCGGGTGGTCACGTCCAGGTCTTCATTGCGGAGCTGAATGGTGCGGCAGCGGTAGCGGAACTGTTCACCGGCTGCGGTGGGGTATTCAAATCGCGGTTGACCGGGATGGCGCGTAGTGGGGCAGTGGCGAAATCCGGTGCCGCGGCGGCCCTGATGTGGAATGCCATGGTCTGGGCGAAGGCCAACGGATATCGCACGTTCGACTTCGGGGGTCTCGCGGTGGACATGGCGGACGCGATAACGACCGCCAGTACGTCGCGTTTAACCGGACCCGCCGCGTTCAAGGCGTCCTTCGGCGGCCGTCCGTTCCATTACCCAACCCCCGTCGAGCTCATCTCTTCGCCGCTGGTCAGGGTCGGCTACGACCTGGCGCGACGCTCTCCGGCCGGGAGCAGACTGGTCGAAGCCGTGAAGCGGGTACTGCGGGCCGGTGCGGGCGAGTGACCGCAGTCGGAGCAGCCTACCTGATCACCGCAGTGATCGGGCTCATGCTGATCGTCAGTGGGTGCGGCTCCGCCCCGCCTCCCGATGCCTCGCCCACCCGCCAGAACCGCCAGCTCCCGGCGGACTGCACCACCCGCATCGGTGATCCCGAACGGGCAAAAACGGCGCTGGCGCAAGCGTTGCCAGGTGAAACGGTGTGCCTGCAGGGAAACAGCCTCACCGAAGCCGAGCTGGACATGGTGGCCTCGGGAACGCCGAGCGAGCCGATCACCGTCGTCGCGGACGGCGCCATCGTGCGCAGTCTCGACATCACTGCCGACTACGTGATCGTCGACGGCTTCTCGCTGTTCGACGGGGCCGGTCTGACCATGAAAGGACACGGACTCGTGGCGCGCAACAATGTGCTCCACAACGCCGCGGCCGATGGCATTCTCTGCGATGGCTGCTTCGACACGATCATCGAATCCAACACCGTCCAGCGGGCGGACGGGACCGGAATCTATATCACCGGCGAACGAATCACGGTCCGCAACAACACGGTGAGCGAGTCGGTGCTGCTCACCCAAGGAGACGCCGACGGTATCCGGTTCTTCGGGCCTGGTCACCGGTTAACCGGAAATACGATCAAGAACATCAAGGAGAGCGGTTACGGTTACGACCCCCGGGGGGCACCGCACACCGACTGCTTCCAGACCTTCAACACCCCCAAGAACCCACCCACCTACGACGTCGTCATCGCTGACAACATTTGCACGAATGTCGATGTCCAGTGCCTGATCGCCACCGCCAAGGAAGGCGACGCTCGCGGCACCCCACCGGGACAGACTGCGATCACCTTCGAGCGCAACATCTGCGAGGTCAACGGCTCGCAGGCGGTATTGCTGGAAAACTTTCCCCATGTCATTGTGCGGGACAACAGCTTTTCCGGCCCCCGATACCGGGCGGTGCAGCTCAACGGGGGATCGACCGACTCCGTCGTGACCGGCAATACCGTGCTGGGTCCCCTGCTCCCCTACGAGATCGACGAGCAGTCTCGGCCAGGGTTCCAGGGGCAGGACAATGTCACGCGCTGATGCCAGCGATCAGGCCCCCGGCCCCTCCAGTCGGTAGCCGTGTCCGCGCAGGGTCACGATCCGCGGCACCGCGCCCACCTCGGCCAGCCCTGCGAGCTTTCGGCGCAGCGCAGCCACGTGCACATCGAGGGTCTTGGTCGGCCCGAACCAGTTCTCGTCCCACACCTGCGCCATCAGGGCCTCCCGGCTGATCGCCACTCCCGGCGTGGCCGCAAGGCGCGCAAGCAGGTCGAACTCCTTGGCCCGCAGGACCAACTCTCGTCCCGCGACCGTCACCCGCCTGCTCGCAGTGTCCACCACCAGATCGCCGATCGGCTGGGCCCGGGGTTGCACCGGCGCCACCCGGCGCAGATGAGCTCGAACCCGGGCGAGCAACTCAGCCAGCCGCACGGGCTTGGTCAGGTAGTCGTCCGCTCCGGACTCCAGCCCTACGACGACGTCCATCTCCTCGGTGCGGGCAGTGAGCATCACCAGCACCGTCGACGGCTGGCTGGCCCGCAGTTGCCTGCACACCTCGACGCCGTCCAGATCGGGCAGACCGAGATCCAGAAGCACCAGATCGAAGTTCACCGCGGCGGCCTCGTGCAGTGCACTGCGGCCGGTGCGCCGCCACACCACCTGGTGCCCATGCGCGCGCAGGCTGGAGTCCAACACCCCGCCGATGGTCTCGTCGTCCTCCACCACGAGAAGTCGGGACACAGTGGCGAGCCTAGCGCCAGCCATCCCCGACCCCCGCCACGAGCTTGCGGTTGCCGCCACCGTTCGCCTCACCCTGCACGGGTGAGGACGGGTTGGATCCGCCGTTGGGATGGTTGGGAGTGGACGGCGCGTCCCGGCCCGGGTTCAGGGACTGCTGTCGGGGACTGCTGACGGAGGGAGCGGACATGGCTATCGGACCAGTGCAACTGGTGGTTCTCGGTTTCAACCGCCCCAATTTCCAGGGCGAGATCTGCAAGGAACTGCACCAACTCCGGGATACCGACCAGGTCCGGGTGATCGACGTGCTTGCGGTGCAGAAGGACGCCTACGGCATCGTCTCGGTACTGGCGCAGAGCCAGCTCAGCGACGAGGAGGCGGCCGAGTTCGGCGCCGTGGTGGGCTCCCTCGTGGGTCTGGGAGCCATCGGCCAGAACGGTATGACGGTGGGTACGAATTTCGGGGCACAGGCCGGGCAACCCGGCGGAATGTTCAACGACGATGAGACCTGGGATGCCCTGGCGGAGATCCCGGAGGACTCCGCAGCCGCGCTGATCCTGCTCGAACACCGCTGGGCGATTTCGCTTCGGGACGCCGTGGAGCGGGCAGGCGGATTCCGTCTCGCTTCGGAGTTCATCAGCCCGCTGGACTTGATCGCGATCGGTCTGCTCACCGCAGAGGAAGCCGACGCGATGGCGTCCACCGACGGCTACGCCGTGTGATCGGGTCGGCGCGGAGTCTTGGCAGAAATGGAGCTGAAGACATGACGGAAACACGGGAGACCGGTTCCAGCCAGACCGGTTCCAGCCAGGTCGGCATGCCACACCAGCACCGCCAGTCGACCCCGCCGGAGCCGACTGGTTGGGTGGGCTGGATCCTCTTCGCCGGCGTCATCATGATCATTGCTGGCACATTCGAAGCGATCGCCGGGCTGGTGGCCCTGTTCAATCGGGAGTACTTCTACGTACCTGCGGAAGAGCTCGTGGTACGGGTCAGCTACACCAGCTGGGGATTAGTGCACCTCATCTTCGGCGCCGTGGTCATGCTGGCCGGGTTCGGCGTCCTGACCGGTAAAACCTGGGCCCGAATCGTCGGCGTGGTACTCGCCGGGTTCAGCGCCATCCTGCACATCGCATTCCTGGCCGCCCACCCCATGTGGTCGATGATCGTGATCGCGCTCGACGTCATCGTCATCTACGCGCTCTGCGTCCACGGCAAGGAGATGCAGAAAGAGATGCAGAGAATTTAGCGGGGCCATACCACCGGGTCGCGCCGAGCCTCCAGGTAGTGGGAGGCTCG
>JBQTGW010000061.1:0-16120 GCA_052390495.1 Pseudonocardiales bacterium | reverse complement strand
TTCTGGTCATCACCGAAGAAGAGGAAAAAATATCTCGCAAGAAACGCCGCCTCGTCGGCGTTATCGAGATCGGCCGACGTCAGAAGTCGCTTTGCTGCCTGGGCGTCAAGGGTCTGCTCGATTGAGAGCATGATGTCGCCCCAGATCGCTGAGCCGAATCTCCGCAGCAGGCCGATGATCCAGGGTGCATAGTCGTCGCCGAGCGCATGCACAATACTGGCTGTCGCGAGGAGCGATCGAGACAGCTCCAGGCCAGAATCTTGGATGCACCTGGTGGCGCATGTCCGCACGACTTCGTCGGTGGCGAAACCGGTGCCATTACCAACAAGTTTGATCATCAAAGGTAGGGTTGTGCCTACGCTGACGGTCGGTGAAAGTGCCACGGTGTTAAGCAGATCGGGCGCCGAACGATCAAGGTGGTAAACGACGAAGTCGAAGACGCCTCGAGCCGACGCGGAGACAGTGGCTCGGGCGGCTAGCTCGTTGAAAGCGCCCACTGTGGCGACAGATCGCCCCCGCAGCACAACGGAACTTGCTATTCGATTAGCCAAGAAATATTCGCGGATGACGTCGTGCTCGAACGTCCGGGATCCGTTTGAAGAGACTCTGATCAGCGGTAGGATTGGAGATTCGGTATTCGGAGTTGCATCCTTGACTGGGCGCAGTTGATCACCGTGGGCCGAGAGCTGTGTCGGGACAAGATCTGGAGTTTCGCTTTGCGCCAAGTCTGCGAGTGCCTCCATCACCTTTTCTACGTCCTGGCCCGATGTGTGGAGAATCGATCGGACGCAGTGGTCGACCAACCTGTATTCGTTGACGTCACCCGGCGAGGCACCGTAGCCCGCAGATTTGACGAGCTGCATATACAGTGGGAGCCGCGCCAGTCGCTGAATCGACGAGGGCAGATCGGCAAAGGCTGGATCGTCGGCTCCCCGCGAACGATTCCACGCCTCGTCGGCTTCGGAGGCGTTCCACGGATAAATGCAGTACGACGTGCCGGGTGCCTGCCCTCGCGGCTCGTGTACCGACGCGGCTAATACGGGATAGGCGGATATGTCGATATCGGGCGGAGTGCGAATTACCACCAGGAATCTCAATGTTTCCGAGGTGACCTGGCGAAGTATGCCGTCAAGCTGACGGCCGATATCGTTGAAATGATCCTGTGCTTTGACTCCGTCGAGGATCACCAGCAACTGCTGTTGGGAACCAACGCTCGCTTGTTCGAAGGTGAGCAGTGGATCATCGCCAGCTGCTGTCGACGCGTATCGTAGAACCTCGGCAGCCAGGTTGACATGCCGCATGTCCCACGAATCGACTGAGTGAAGCTGAAAGCTAACTTCGTTCGCTAGTGTCTCGGCAAAGTAGTACATCAACCGAGTCTTTCCGCAGCCTGGGGGGCCTTTCGTTACATAGACCCTTGACGGCGAGCTCAGAAAATCGTTCAATCGATCGAGGCATTCGGTGGGTGGAAAGTAGTGCAGGGCCGTGTCCATGCTCGCCCGTACTGTGTCGAGTAGGATTTTCGTGCGCGCTGAGGATCTGGAGGCAATAACCTCATGCGGTACCGAGGTCGGCCCCCGTTGAGGACTCATCGGGGCCGTGACGTTGGTGTCGTGGTCGACCAGGGTGGTGCCGTTTTTCGCCATGATCGCGGCGAGGAAGCGGTCGCGTTGTGCGTCGGATGCGTTCTCCAGGGCTTGGTCCAGTGCGCGGCGCAGCGCCAGGCTCGGTGGATGGGCGCCGCGCTCGGCGTTGCCGATCGTCCGCTTGTCGAATCCCAGCTCTTTGGCGAACTTGTCCTGGGGCAAGCACAGCCCGGTCTCACGGAACAGGCGGATCCGGGCCGGGGTCCATTCCATCGGTGCAGCGTAACCCAGCGCCCAGCACCTGCCGCCGGATTGCCCACGGCACGGGATCGCGGTTGCCACTCACGAGCGGGTTCGCTTCGGGACACCGAACACCGCATTGATGAGGGCGCCGTGGGTGATCACGATAAGCCATCGAATCCCTGCCCCACGGCACACCAGCGTTGGCCATCCACCTGCCCGCAGCCGAAGTCACCACCATGCTCGACAAGTTGCGAGCCAAGCTCTGACCGGACACCGACGTCGAGTGCGGGCAGACCGGGCAAGCCAGGCGGCGGTAGCGTGCAGTGGGGGCGGATGGTGGGCATGGGCGGTGCGGACTGGAGGAGATGCAGTGCAGGAGGCCGAGCGCAACCACCAGCAGGTCGGTGGCACACCCGCGCCGGGGCAGCTCGGCCCGCCGCAGCGGGCGGCGGGCTGGCAGCGGCTGGCCGGTGAGCAGTTCGATGTCCTGGTCATCGGTGGCGGCGTGGTCGGTACCGGTGCCGCGCTGGATGCCGCCACCCGGGGTCTCAAGGTTGCCCTGGTGGAGGCCAGGGACCTCGCGTCGGGCACGTCCAGCCGGTCGTCCAAGCTGTTCCACGGCGGCCTGCGCTACCTGGAGCAACTTGAATTCGGGCTGGTCCGCGAGGCGTTGCACGAGCGGGAGCTGATGCTCACCCGGTTGGCGCCGCACCTGGTGAAGCCGGTGAGCTTCTTGTACCCGCTGAACCACCGGATCTGGGAGCGGCCCTACGTCGCCGCCGGGCTGGCGATCTACCAGACACTGGGCGGGGCCCGCTCGGTGCCGGGGCAGTCCCATCTCACCCGGGCCGGAGCGCTGCGGATGGCGCCTGCCTTGCGCCGCGACACGCTCATCGGCGGGATCCGCTACTACGACGCGATCGCCGATGACGCGCGGCACACCGTGACGGTGGCCCGGACGGCGGCCCAGTACGGCGCCGTGGTGCGTACCTCCACCCAGGTCGTCGGCTTCCTAAGGGAGTCGGACCGGATCTGCGGGGTTCGCGTGCGGGACTGCGAGACCGGCGAGCACGTCGACGTCGAGGCGCATGCGGTGCTCAACTGCACCGGTGTGTGGACCGATGAGATCCAACGGCTCTCCGGCGGGCGCGGCCGGTTCCGGGTGCGTGCCTCCAAGGGCGTGCACATCGTGGTGCCGCGGGACCGCATCGTGTCGGAGAGCGGGCTGATCCTGCGCACCGCGACGTCGGTGCTGTTCGTCATCCCGTGGCGCAACCACTGGATCGTCGGCACCACCGACACCGGCTGGAACCTCGACCTCGCCCACCCCTCGGCCACCCGAGCGGATATCGACTACCTGCTCGAAACCGTCAATACGGTGCTGGCCACCCCGTTGACCTCAGACGATATCGAGGGCGTCTACGCGGGGTTGCGGCCACTTCTGGCCGGGGAGAGTGAGGAGACCTCCCGGTTGTCCCGGGAGCACGCGGTGGCCCGGGTGGCGCCCGGCCTGGTCGCGATCGCGGGCGGCAAGTACACCACCTACCGGGTGATGGCCGCCGACGCCGTCGACGCGGCGGTGCCCGATCTGCCCGGCCGGGTCGCTCCCTCGATCACCGACAAGGTGCCCCTACTCGGTGCGGACGGCTACCACGCGCTGGTCAACCAGGCCGACGCGCTGGCCGCCCGGCACGGACTGCATCCCTATCGCCTGCGGCACCTGCTGGATCGCTACGGCTCGGCGGTGCACCAGGTGCTGGCCCTGGCCGCCCAGCGCCGGGATCTGCTCGCGCCGGTGCCCGAGGCACCGGACTACCTCAAGGTCGAGGTGGTGCACGCGGCCAGCCATGAGGGCGCCCTGCATCTGGAGGACGTGCTCACCCGGCGCACCCGTATCTCGATCGAGTACCCGCATCGGGGCGAGGCGTGCGTCACCGAGGTCGCCGAGCTGATGGGCGAGGTGCTCGGCTGGGACACCACCCAGCGCAGTCGCGAGATCGAGCTCTACCTCGCGCGAGTCTCCGCCGAGCGCGACTCACAATCTGAGCCCGACGACTCCGCTGCCGCCGCCCGCCGCAACACCGCCCCCGACCCCCGCCCCCGCCTCGAACCAGTCATCTGACCGAGCTCCGCGTGTCCGGCGTTCATGCACGGTGTGTCGTGCGCTGATGCTCAGAACTCGGTGCCCAACGGGAGCTGGCGCACGGCGGGCAAGTAGGTGTTCACATCGCCCGGCTCGAAGCGGCAGGTGCCGATCACGTGCCAGAACTCTCCCGCCACGTTGCCCTGGAGCTTGTAGCTGCCGTCCGGCGCGAGCGCGGCCCAGCCCTGCGCCAGCCCGAGCAGGGTGACCCGCACCTGCGCTGACCCGAGGTCCCAGATGTGCACGGTGCCGTCGTCGCCGGCACTGGCGAGTTGCGTACTGTCCGGGCTGAAGGCGACCGACCAGACTCGCCGGGTGTGGGCTTGCAGGGTGTGTAGGTGCTTGCCGGTGTGGGCGTCCCAGAGCCGCACGCCCAGGTCGTCACCTGCCGTGGCGATCATCGCGCCGGTCGGGTCCATGGCGGCGGACCAGAGCCTGCCGGTATGCCCGGTGAGCGTACGCAGCACCTCGCCGGACTCGCAGTCCCAGATGCCCACCGTGCCGTCGTGGCTCGCGCTCACCAGCTGGGAACCGTCCGGGCTGAACACCACCGCGTACACCCGGTCGGTATGCCGACGAAGCGTACGACGGCAGACACCGCTGTCGACGTGCCACAACCGCACCGCCGAGTCATCACAGCCCGTGGCCAGAAGCTCACCGGAGGGGCTGAACGCGATCGAGCGCACTCGGCCCCGATGCTCACCGAACGTGCGGATCGCCCGCCCGGTTGTGCGGTACCACAGCCGGACCGTGTCGTCGTCGTTCGCGGTGGCCAGGATGTCCCCGTCCGGGCTGAAGGCCGTGGCCCACACGTAGTCGGTGTCGACGTCCAACGCCCGTTCGTAGGCACCGGACTCGGCGTTCCAGAGATGCACGTCGCCGTCGTTGCTCGGGGTGGCGATCACTGCGCTGGCCGGGTCGAAGAATGCCGCGACCAGCCGGTCGGCGATGCCGGTCAGCTGGCGGCACAGGTGTCCGGCCCGGGGGTCCCACAGCCGCACCACCCCGTCGTTGCCGCTGGTGGCGAGCAGGGAGCCGGCGGTATTGAAGTGCACCGAGGTGATCCGCCTTCCGTGACCGCGCAGCACGTGCAGGCACTGCCCGGTGACCGGATCCCACAGCCGGGTGGTCCCGTCATTGCTGCTGGTGGCCAACTGGCTGCCGTCCGGGCGAAACGCTATCGGCCAGGCCGAGGCCTTGTGCCCGGTCAGTTCGTGACGCAACTGGCGGTTCGCGACGTCCCACACCCCGATGATTCCGGTGTTTCCGCCGATCGCCAGCAGCTCGCCGCCGGGGGAGAAGGTGACCCAGTAAATCGCGCCGCTGCCAGGGTGCAGCAACGGCGCGCCCTGCCCGCTGGGTAGATCCCACAGCTGGACCCCACCGCGGGTGTCGCCGCTGGCCAGCAGACCACCGTCGGGGTGGAAGTCCAGGGCGTAGACGGGGGCGTGGTGCCCGGTCAGCTCGTGGCGCAGCACAGCGCCTGCGAGGTTCCAGGTGATGTCTAGGTCATTGAGTCGGCCGGTGGTGTCTATGTCATAAAGTCGGCCGGTGGTGTCTATGTCATAAAGTCGGACGGTGCCGCCATGATCGGCGGTGGCGAGTTGCGCGGAGTCCGGGCTGAACATCAGCCGATACACCGAGCCGTCGTGATCCGGCAACGCGGCGCGCAATGCGCCGGTCGCGGTGTCCCACAGGCGGGCGATCCCGGCACTGTCGCCGGTCGCCAGCGCCGTGCCGTCGGGGGAGAACCGAGCAGTCCACACGGGTGGGGTGTGACCAGGCAGAACGTGGCGGACCGCGCCGGTCGCGATGTCGAAGAGCCGGACGTCGCCGCTGTGCTCACCGGCCGCGAGCAGGGTCCCTGAAGAGGTGGAGCCAGCAGAGCTGATCACCATCGGCCACACCCACTCGCGGCAACCCTCGATACGGTGGCGTCGGGCCCCCGTCGCCGGATCCCACAGGCAGATTGTGCCGTCGCTCGCCCCGGTGGCCAGCACAGAATCATCGGGACCGTAGGTCACCACGTACACCCGCCCGCTATGGCCATGCAGTGTGCGCAGTGGGCGCCCGGAGCCAGCGTCGCAGATCAGTACCCCACCGTCGTCGTTGCCCATGGCCAGGGTTTGGCCGTCGGCGCTGTAGCCGACCGGCGCTGGCAGCCGGCCGACGTCGAATCCGTAGGACACGCCGATCGCGGCGGGTGCGAACTCCGCCTCGACCGGTTGACCCGGCGCGATGGCCGCACCATGCAGCTCCGGGGCTGCGAAGAATTCCTGACGGGCCGAGACGTCGAGTAGCGCGGCGCCCCGCCAGCGACTGCCCGTGACCACCACATCACGCAGGTCGGCTCGCGCCAGCCGGGCCCGGGTGAAGTCGGCCCCGGTCAGATCGGCTCCGACCAGCTTCGCCTCGTCGAGCCGGGCCCCGGCCAGCACGGCGTTCCGCAGCACCGCTCGGCTCAGGTCCGTGCCCACCAGCCTGGCATCGGTGAGGTCGGCGCTGGTGAGGTCGGCGTCGGCCAGTTCCCGGTGGGAGAGGTCCTCACCGCGCAGGACCGCCGCTCGCAGGTCGGTTCTGGCCATCGAGCGCAGCCGAGTGCTGATCTTGATGGCGTTGCGCCTTGCCACTTCGTCGGCGTGGGCGTCGGCGAGCACCCCACGCAGCCAGAGCTGGCAGGAGCGGGTATCGGCGAGGTCGCAGAGGAAGTCGACGCTGAGCTGGGAGAGCGGCCGTCGGGACAGCATCGCGACAGTGGTCGCACCGCCTGCCAGCTCATCGGCGATCGCCTTGGCGACCAGCCACTCCACCACCGAGCCGTGGATCAGACCCAGCTGGCCGTCCTCGGTGCGCACCAGTAGGCTGCCCGCGCCAACGGCATGGAGTGTCTGGTGGGGGGTGAGCTGGCGCTCCGACAGGGCGCTGAGCGTCTCGGCGACCTCAGCGAGGTCGGTCGGCTCCAGGTATTGCTCGTTGGATTCCCACAGCCGGACGGCCAGTGCGGTCACCGCCTGCCAGAGCTCGCTCACGGTGAGCCCGGCTGCCGCGCCGTGGAGGTCTCCGGTCCGCCGCTCCTCGTAGCTCAGCCAGGCACCCAGGATCTCCTCGTACAGCGCGGCAGCGCTGATGACATGCCCGGACTCCGCGACCGCCCGCAACCGGCTCTCGTCCAGGTCGGCGATGAAGCTGAGCATGCGCGGGTTCTGTGAGAGCCCGAGCAAGCCGTGGGCGCCGCTGAGCAGGCGCAGCCGATCTTCGGTGGCCTCGGTGTTCCCGCCGTAGCGGTTGTCCAGGTACCGGCGGATCTGGTCGGGGGTGAAGTCCTCGATGCTCAGCACGCGGCGCTGGGCGAGTAGTCCCACCCGTTCGCCCAGCGCGGTGAGCACCTGGGCGTCGGTCCGGAAATGCTGTGACCGGCTGGAGAGGATGACTTTCGCTTTGCCTTCGACCGCCCGCAGGATCAGGTCCAGGTGGTCGGCCGCCCGGTCGTAGGTCACCCGGGTGGCCAGCTCGTCGAAACCGTCGAAGAGCAGCACGATCCGGCCCTCGCGCAGCATGTAGTTGAAGGCCTTGAGGTCGATCAGCTCCTCGCCGTGGTTGGCCAGGTGCGCGGCCACCATTGCCTCGACCGAATGGGTCTTCTCCAGTGAGCGCAGCTCCAGCAGGATGGGGATCAGGTGCCCCAGCTCGGTCGGCAGCCGCCGGGCCAGCTCGCGCAGCGCGAAGGTCTTGCCGCGGCCGAAGTCGCCCATCAGCAGGACGAACCGTCCCTCGTCGCTGGCCAGCAGGGTGAGCAGTTCCTCGACCAGGTTGCGGCGCACGGTTCGGTCGGTGCCGGTGAGCTCGCGGAATCGCTGCGGCACGTACCCGTCGGGTGGGTAGAGAGTGTCCGCGCGCAGCCGCGCGGTCTGCCCGGCGACGAACTCGCGGAGATCCAGCAGGCCCTGGAACTCAATGAAGCTGCGCACCCGGATGCCGCGACGCAGCGCCTCGATCCGCAACGCCTGGCCGACCGGCGGCCCCTGGTAGACCAGCTCGGAGACGGTGTCCGGCTCGGCCGCGTGGATCTGATCGAAGAACCGCTCGACGTCGGCGGTGGTCAGCTCGCCGACGTGCGCGGCAACCCGTAGCTGCCGGACGAACCCGTCCGCGCGGTAGCTGACCAGCAGGTGCGGCAGCACACCGACCACGAACCGGATCTTCGGGTGATCGTACCGGGTCTGGCACACCTCGCTGATCCGGTCCAGCAGTAGGCGCGTCGGATCCGGCGGCGCCTCATCCTCGGCCGGGCCGTCTTCTTCGGAACCGGCGCGGGTATCTGGTGGATCCGACGTGCCGGTCGCTGGGAAGGTGCCACCCACCGCGTGCCACTGGCGGGTCAGTACCTCACGGCCCGCTCCGAAGGGTATTCGGACCAACCCGTGGGCGGTGATCTGGAGGAGCTGGCATCGGTCCGGCCCGGCCGGACCGATCAGCGGCAGTTCGCTTTCAGCGGCGCGACTGCCGGTCCCGCCTGGGCCGTGCAGCAGGAGGTTGAGCCGACGGCCCAGCAGCCCGTCCAGCGTCGCGGTGTCTCGCAACAGCGCTGGGTCTGATCCGACGCCAGGGTTGGCGTCAGCCGGAGCATGGCGCAGCACGCCGATCCGCAACCACGCCGATTGCTCGAATGACCGCAGCCGCTGGGCGAACCAGGCGGCCTGCGCCTCGCCGATCCACCCGTAGTGGTCGTCCTCCCGGTGGCTGTCGTTGATGGTCGAGTTGAGTCCCGTGACGACCACTCGCAGATCGGGAATGGCGAACAGCGTCCACGGCTGCTGGCTGTCGAAAACCAGCTCGTCCAAGCCCTGGTAGAGCTCCTCGAACAGGGTGGCGAAGTGCCGCCACTTGGGCCAGTAAGGAGGCTTGGGCGCCACGTCGTCGGCTTCGCAGCTGGCGAAGTAGGCCCGGCAGGCAGGACCGGTGATGTCGCGCGGCCCGGGAACGACGACAAGACGGTTCGGCTCCAGGCCGAGTAGCACGCGCAGACCGGTCAGGAACTCCGTGGCGGCCGCAAACTCGCGGCGGCTGCCGGTCTCGGTCAGGTCACCGGTGACGACGACGAGGTTAGGTGCGGGCGCACCATCTCCGGTGGCCCTGGTCAACTCCCCGTAGATCCGGGCTTGTAGTTCTTCGGGAGTCCTGGGCTGATCTGGCCTGATCAGCCCGCGACCGAACCGAGGCCCGGATACGTGCAGCACGGTCACCGCCGTCTGGGTGGGGTCTCCGGCTGGCGCTGCGGGGGGGTAGGAGGGCACTGTTACCGGGTTCCGCCTGCGGGCCACTTGTCCAGCAACCGTCGGCTCGTCCACCGGCTGCGTCTGTTGGCCGGTCCGGTCGGACGGGTAGCCGGGCCCCCTAGCAGGTTTCGCCCGGCCGTCCAGCGCTTCGCGCATCCGGCCGAGTAGCGCAGCTCGGGCCGCCTTCGGATCGCTGATCCCGACCAGGTCCACGTAAGTGATCATGGAGAGCAGGCCCTCCAGCGGACAGTCTTCGATCCGGATCGTCACCAGGCGGCTGGCATCGTCCGGGTCGGCGCGGAGCGCGGCCTGCCATTCCAGCCGCCCGTATCGGGAGACGAGGTAGTTGCGGGAGAGCACCGAGACAACGACAGTGGCCTGGCTGACGCCGCGGTCCATGAAGTCGATGAAGTTGGTGCCGGGCACGAAGTCCCATGCCTGCAGCATCGTCGAGTAACCGGCGGTCTCGAGCTCCCAGGCAATCCAGGTGGCCCACCGTTCATCGGCGGGGGAGTAGCTGATGAAAAAGTCGATGGGACTTAGCACGATGGCAGCCGGGCCATCAGTTCCTTGACGTCGGGAACGACCCGCTCCGCGGCGTGCACCAACGCCAGCAGCGACTCGAGGTGCTCCGGGCGGCAGGCGATGAAACTACGGTCCACCTGGGGCCTGCCGATCCGCTCGTCGAACGGTGCACCGTTCAGGTTGAACAGGGCCACCCCTGCTTCGGCTGCGATCACTGCCCCAGCGGGCAGGTCGATCTCTTCTGCGTGGTATCCGATCATGCCGTCGAGGTCCCCGCGAGCCAGCATCACCATGGACAGCAGCGGGGTCCACAGCTGGAACACTCTCCGCGCTGCCGACTCCATGACGATCTTCAGCGCGCCCGCGGTCGCGTCGTCCCTGGTCACGGAATAACCCTGGGTCCAGGCGAGCAGCGGACCCGCCGGGTGGGTGCGTAACGGGGCGCACAGCGCACGATGATCGGGTCCGTACGCGCCTGCGCCGCGCGTCGCCTGCCAGGTTCCACCGGTGACCGGATCGTGCACGACGCCCAGCACCGGGATGCGGTCCCGGCACAGCGCGATGCCGATCACGTAGGTGGGCAGCGCGACCGCCAGATTGTTGGTGCCGTCCAGCGGATCGACCAGCCAGGTCCAGCCGCTGTCATCGGTGCCGAGTATGCCTGCCTCTTCCGAGATGATTCGGTGCTCAGGAAATGCGGTGTGAATGCGGCTGATGATCAGGCGTTCGGCCGAAATGTCGAGGTCTGTCACCACGTCCCCGGAGAGTCCTTTGCCGCGGAGTCCGAGATCACCCTGCGCGCGGCCGCTCACCAGGGCACCAGCCGCCTGGGCGGCACTCACAGCCACCCGCTGGGCCAGGTTGAGGTCTGAATCGAGGGCGGCCGGCGTCGGCCCGGGCAGCACGTCCACATCAACCACTCCTCATTGGCTTATCCCATCATGTTATCGGTGAGACGGCGGGCGATCAGCCCGGCGGCGTGCGCCGTCTCCGGTTCCGTACACCGTCGCCGCGACACCTGATGGCTTCGCGTGCCCAGGGCGCCCAGTGACAGGTCGACGAAGTCGGTCCGGGCGCGGCC
The DNA here is from genome assembly GCA_052390495.1 of Pseudonocardiales bacterium. GTDB lineage: Bacteria > Actinomycetota > Actinomycetes > Mycobacteriales > Pseudonocardiaceae. The sequence continues at coordinate 5,266 of JBQTGW010000061.1, read as the reverse complement.
GAGTACGACGGTCGCCGTCTCCGCTTCCCCGGGCACGACGGTCATGTGGAACTCACCTGCGGTCAGGCGGTACACCTCACCCGCTGCGATCGACTGCACCGGCCCCGGCTCGCAACGCACCAGGCGATCGGTAGGACGGATCTCGTCCCTGTCGCCGTCGCTGAGCACTTCGAACAACCGGTGGGTGGGGGCGGTCGGCGCATCGGTGACGTGCACGAGCTGATTACCGATCTCGCCGTAGAGGACGTAGCTGAGCAGATCCCAGCTGTGTGAATGCATCGGCGAGGTGGTGAGCCCGCAGACATCATCATCCGGCCTCCGCTGTGTCCACAGGTGCACACAGACGCCGTATTCGCCGCGTCGTTGCACCTGCAGGCAGACGAAACCGAGCGGATGCTGGATCGCGGCCATCGGTCTGCGGCCCGCAGCGACCTCCGTCATCACGTGAATCACCGTGGCGGGCAGCTGTGTGCTGGCGGTGCGCTGCTCGATCTCGCGCAGGACGTCTGGGTAGTTCATGCTCACTCGTAGGGGTTTTTGGCTTGGATGGCCTTACCAATAATGTCATTGATGGCGCGCTCGTCGAACGAGCTGGGCAGTGGCAGGTTCAAGGCGGCGAAGAGCCTCTCGACCTCTTCCACCGAAGGCTCGTCGCTCAAGGGAACAACCTTGGCGGCTTGCTCGATCGGCAGCCGAGTGGATTGCTCGAAGCTGGTCAGCAGCTCGGTGGCGTACCGGTCGTAGTAGACCCAGCCGCGCTTGATCAGCAGGGCGGGCTCCCTCGGGTCCGGCTGGGTGATGATCAGGGATCGGGAGGACAAGTCCCACCGGAACGTGGTGATGGTCGACGAAAGGCCGACCTCCACGGTGAGCAGCCGATATCGCTGGCGGTGCCAGCAGGCAGCCAAGACAGTAGCGAGGGCCTCCTTGCGGGTCCGGTCGACCGTCCACATCTCACCGGTGCCGTCCGGCCGATTCGACAGCGACCGGCGAAACTGCGCGTAATGCTCGCATGCGTTCACATTGCTCGGATCCACGATCTCCAACCGGACGGTCAGCGGGCGCCCTTCTCGGCGAGCCTGCGCGATGCACTGGGGTAGCGTGACCGCCCGGATGTAGGTGCCGGTGCCACCCTTGAACGTCCACGCATCGGTCTGCCGCCGCGCATCGGCGTGCGCCTGACCGACCTCCTCGCCCGCGAGCACACGCACGTTCGCGGCGGCCTCCAGCGCCGTCCTGGTGCTGGTGATTTTCGTATCGAGTTGAAGGACCACGTCGAGCACCTTCGCCACCTCCCGCTCGACCACCCCGGCGCGGACCCGGTCGCGCAGCAGAGTCGTGGCGAGCACTGCGAGGATGAGCAGCACCGCACTGTCCACCGCAATTCCCTCGACCACCTCGGTCAGGCCGAGGATGGCGACACACCCGGCCAGCACAAGGGCGATCAGACCGTCGGCATTCTTGCCGATCCACTGGATGATCCGGGGCATGCCACTCCTGGAGATATCTTGCGCAGACCATCCTGCGTGGGCCCATACTTCCGGAGGTGATCTCCTCGGGAGTGTATGTGATCGGTACCGTGGTCGGGTGAAGCAGGCGCAGGCTACGGGTCGGGCGCGGCAGGTGGAGCTGCTCGACTGGGTGGCCGCGACCTTCCTGGTCGCCGGATGCGGCGCGGTACTGGTTGGATTCCTCCCGCCTTCCGATGCTGGCCAGACGGTCCGCCGGGTCCTGCCGCTACTGGTTTTTCTCGGTTCTGTGATCGTGCTGGCCGAGCTGACCGCGAAGGCCGAAGTGTTCGACGTGGTCGCGGTCCGGCTGGCGCGCTGGGCAGGCGGAAACTACCTCGCGCTGTTCGGGTTATGCGTCGTTTTCGCCTCCGCCACGACGATTTTCCTGAATCTGGATACCACCGCGGTATTGCTGACTCCGGTCATGCTCGCCACCGCCGCCAAGGCCAATATCCCGCCTCTTCCGCTGGCGATGCTGACGGTGTGGCTGGCCAATACCGCGAGTTTGCTACTGCCGGTGTCCAACCTCACCAACCTGCTGGCCATCGACAGGGTCGGTCTATCACCCACCGATTTTGCGACCCGCATGGCGGCGCCCCAGGCAGCGGCTATCGTTGCCACGGCGGTCTGTCTCTGGGTGTTCTACTGGCGTCCGCACCGACGCGGCAGTGCCCGGTACGAGCCTCCGGAGCGCCATATGCCGCGGGATCGGGTGCTGCTGCGCACCGCAGCCCTGGCCTGTGCCGCGTTCACCGTGCTGGTATTGCTCGGTGTCCCGCTGGCGGCCTCGTCATTGACCTGCATGGGAGTGCTTGTCGTGGCGTTCATCGCCCGGGATCGCACCGCGTTCACCTGGCGGATGATTCCGCTGCGGCTGTTAGCCTTTGTCACGGGATTGTTCCTGGTGGTCCAGACGATCGACCGGTACGGGCTGGGTGAGCTGCTGGGTGGTCTGATCGGTGCTGACGGCGGGGCCGAGGGCGTCGCCAGGGCCGGGATTCTCGGCGCCGTATTGTCCAATGCGGTCAACAACCTGCCTGCTTATGTGGCGGGGGAGGCCGTGGTAACCAACAGTGACCAGCTGCTGAGCCTGTTGATCGCCACCAACGTGAGCCCGCTGATCACCCCGTGGGCGTCACTGGCGATCATCATTTGGTACGAGCGGTGCCGGGCCAGCGGGGTGCAGATCCCCTGGGGGCGCTTCGCCGCGACCGGCGCCGTGACCGCCGTCGCTGTTTTACTCGCAGCGGAAGGAACGTTCCTGCTCAGCAGGTAGCCGGGCATGAGAAGCGGACACACCGGGCATGAGAGCCGGACACACGGGGCACGAGAGTGGGGTTAGGATTTGATCTCGCAGATGGTGGTGCCTTGGGTGATTGAGGTGCCTTGTTCGGCTTTGAGGGCGGTGATTGTGCCTGGCTTGTGCGCGGTGACTGGGTTCTCCATCTTCATCGCCTCGACCACCACGATAAGATCGCCGACATCGACGGTATCTCCCTCGCAGACCTCGACCTTGACTACGGTGCCCTGCATGGGTGCCGTGACCGCATCCCCCGATACCGTGGTCGCCCTTCCCCCGCCTCGGGTGCGAGGTCTGGTCTTGGCGGCGCCGGTGTCCCCAGGCAGGATCAGCTCACTGGGTAGTGAGACCTCCAGACGGCGCCCATCCACCTCGACCACCATGATCTGCCGCTGCGCTGCGGGTTCGGTGTCGTGTTTCGCGGCGCTGTAGGGCGCTAACCGGGCGGAGAACTCCGTCTCGATCCACCGGGTGTGCACGGTGAAACCCGCCGGGCCGGTCGCCGTGAAAGCCGGATCATCGAGCACCGCCAGGTGGAACGGGATGACGGTCGGCACACCCTCGACGCTGAATTCGGCCAGTGCCCGGCGGGAGCGCTCCAGGGCCTGCCCACGATTCGCGCCTACCACGATCAGCTTGGCCAGCATCGAGTCGAACTGGCCGCCGATCACGCTGCCCTCGCGGATCCCGGCGTCCAGCCGTACTCCCGGTCCGGCCGGTGGATCGAACACGGTGACGGTGCCCGGGGCGGGCAGGAAGCCGCGGGCCGCATCCTCGCCGTTGATCCGGAACTCGATGGCGTGTCCCCGGGGTGCGGGGTCCTCGGTGATGGTCAGCTTCTCGCCGGCCGCGATCCGGAACTGCTCGCGCACCAGGTCGATCCCGGTGGTCTCCTCCGAAACCGGGTGTTCCACCTGCAGTCGGGTGTTCACCTCCAGGAACGAGATCGTGCCGTCCTGCCCGACGAGGAACTCGACGGTCCCGGCACCGCAGTAGCCCGCCTCGGCGCAGATCGCCCGCGCGGCCTCGTGGATGGTGCGGCGTTGCTGGTCGGACAGGAAGGGCGCCGGAGCTTCCTCGACCAGCTTCTGGTGGCGGCGCTGCAGTGAGCAGTCCCGGGTACCGATCACGACCACCGTGCCGTGCTGGTCGGCCAGCACCTGGGCCTCGACGTGTCGCGGCTTGTTCAGGTAGCGCTCCACAAAGCACTCGCCGCGTCCGAAGGCCGAGACAGCTTCGCGTACTGCGGAGTCGAACAGCTCGGGGATCTCCGCTGTCGTGTGGGCGACCCTCAGGCCGCGTCCGCCACCTCCGAAGGCGGCCTTGATGGCCACCGGCAGGCCGTACTCCTGCGCGAAGGCCAGCACGTCAGCCGCGCCGGAGACCGGATCCTTGGTGCCAGGCACCAGCGGCGCGCCCACTTTGGTAGCGATCCGGCGGGCGGTCACCTTGTCGCCCAGATCGCGGATCGCCTGCGGGCTGGGGCCGATCCAGGTCAGCCCGGCTCTGATCACCGCATCAGCGAAGTCGGCGTTCTCGGCGAGGAAGCCGTAGCCGGGATGCACAGCGTCCGCGCTGGCCCGGGCCGCGACGTCGAGCAGCTTGGCCTGGTTGAGATAACTCTGTGCGGGAGTGGCTGCGCCCAACGCGAACGCCTCGTCGGCCAGCCGCACGAACGGCGCATCGCGGTCGTCCTCGGCGTACACGGCGACGCTGCTCAGCCCGGCATCCCGGCAAGCTCGGACCACCCGGACGGCGATCTCACCGCGATTGGCGACGAGCACCTTGTGCAGGGCGATCGTATCGGGACGGAGCACCGGTGCCTCCCGGGATGGGCGTATTGGGACGTGCCTGCCCTGGGACGGGCTCAGGCCATCCAGATCAGTTTAAAGCCGACTCTCCGCCCCGCCCGGATGGCAAACGCCACACCCCGATCGTCCGACAATCACACCGAGCGATGACCCGACTACACTGGGGTGTCATGTCTGGGTACAACGTAGATACCGAGGTGGACTCGTGACGGACAGTTCAGCTGCGTCCAGCCAGGAACAGCTTCCGGATATTGACACCAGCGTGGCGCACACGGCTCGGGTCTGGAACTACTGGCTGGGTGGCAAGGACAATTACCCGGTCGACCGCGAGGTTGGCGACCAGATTCGTGCCACGCTGCCGGACATCGTTCACGCCGCCCGCGCCCAGCGATTTTTCCTGGTCCGTGCCGTCCGATACCTGGCAGGCGAGGCGGGGATCCGGCAGTTCCTCGACATCGGCACCGGCCTGCCCACCGCCAACAACACCCACGAAGTCGCCCAGGCGGTCGCACCGGAGTGCCGAATCGTCTACGTCGACAACGATCCCCTGATCATGGCGCACGCCCGCGCCCTGCTCACCAGCACCCCGCAAGGCGCCACCGACTACATCCACGCCGACCTGCGCGACCCCGACACGATCCTGC
>JBQTGW010000060.1:0-19667 GCA_052390495.1 Pseudonocardiales bacterium | reverse complement strand
CCGAAGACGGCGGGCACACCCCCTGCATCCCACTCCGGTGCACCCCACCACCAACGCTCCACCACAGATCATCAGTCACATACTGTGCCCAACCGGTAACGACATCCCGGCCAAGTGCGAAGAGCCGGTCAAGGACATGCCCGCCACCCGAGAAGTGCGTGAAGGCAACCGTCTCACGGTCGAACATCCAGGAGTCGTTCCCGGCAGCAGAAGCTTCGACGCATGGCGCCGAGGCAGTCATCGGACATGCTCACCGGCACGAACGAGCTGTGCCGCGTCCAGCCACTCGAACCGGATGTAGTCGGTGACCGGTTCGGAGACTACCCGCAGCCTGCGCAACGTCCTACCGGCCTCATTGTGGGGCTTCATCATCTCGAACCAGGGCCGCCACCACTCCGCTTCCGCCTCGGGGTCCAACGGTTCCCCACGTAGCCAGGACGCGAATCTGTCTCTCTCGATGTCCGTGGCGTACACCTCGCGCATTTCAAAATGCACGGCTTCAGGCTGAAAAGTCGTGAAGAACTGGTTACGCTTTTCCGCCGAGATCGGCTCCAATTTCTTACCCTCCAACCACCAGTGTGACAACGGCCGACTTCGTGACATGCACGCAAGTCTCGTGGTCCGGAATGCTCATCTGACTTAGCGTCTCTTCGTCGGTGACCCGCTTGCCCTTCAGGTCATCTCGGTGAGCACGACGGATACGCGATGGCGCAGGTCGAGGGTGGGGACGTCGTCGCTGGCTCCGGGAGGCGATGCCCGCAGGAGCACCCGGAGGTCGTCGGCCAGCCGTGCTGATCGGACCTGCCTGGCAAGGTTGATCGCCTCCTCCGCCATCTGGTGCGCTAGGCGGTGTTCGCTTTCCAGGTAGAGGAGAGTGGCGAGCCTGGCGGCGATGCTGGCTTTGCTGAGGGTTCGGTCTGCCGGGCACTGGTGGAAAGCAGTGGAGAAGCGTTCGATCAACGTGAGCCGATGAGCTGTGTAGTCGCCGATGTCAGCGCCTCCGACCACCAGATCACACATCACATAGGCGAGCTCTCTCTCGACTAGGGCAGGGGTGAAGGAGCGCAGCCAAGGAGGATCACTGGAGATCGAGTCGGGCCGATAGATTTCGGTAGCGGCGCCCATACACCGACGGCACTGGGCAACATCACGCTTGCGGGCGTAGGCGAAGGCGTTCACGATGTGCAGATCCGCGATGGCGTTGGGGGTCAGCGCGTCGCCTGCGGTGAGTGCGAGCTGGGTCAGATCCAGTCCAGCGGCCCAGTTACCTTTGCGGATTTCCTGACGGGCCAAACCTGACGCGACGTTGGCGCGCATCCCGAGGTCACCGGACTCGCGGGCGGCCTGCAAACCGAGCAGGGACAGCCTCCGCGCGGGCTCATGCTGACCGGCATCGAAGGTGAACCAGGCCGCAATGTCGGCAAGGTCCGCGGTCGTCACGGCCAGCTCTACCCGTACTGCAGGAGTGCAGGACGACTTCCGCATGGCTGTGGCCCAGCGCAGCGCGGCCAGCGCGGGGTGACGCACCGCGCCACCCCCCCAGCGGTTGTACCACTCGATCAAGGTCTCGGTGGCGCTGCGCAGGTGGGCCACATCTCCGTGCCGAACCTGGGTGGGCACCTGCGGCTCTGCGGCGGCGGCGAGGATCCTCTCCACCGGCTCGTCAAGGTTGGCGCCGAAGGCGATCGCGGCGGCCAAGGTGACGACTTCGCGGCGCTTCGCGTTCCTCACCTCCGCCGGTTCGGGCGGCGTATCCGGCCCACTTCCGGTTGTCTTGGCCTCATCTTCCACGTTGCCAGGTGAGGTGCCTGACCGGCAAGCCTTCCGCGCAGCGTCTGCTTGTTGCCGCAGGGCGACCAACTCGCCCTCGGCGTGGAGGGCCTTGTCGATGGCCTGGACCAGCGCGGCGAAGGGAAGACCCCGTTTCGGTCGTTCAGCCAGTGAGACGTACTGGTTGGTGTAGCCGATCACCCTGGCGAGCTCGGGCTGGCTCAACCCGGCGTCCTTACGCCGCCGCCTGATCTCCGCGGCGAGCTGCAGGGCGAGCGGCCACCACCGGTCGTCGCTAGTCAATGAACTTTCTGCCACGGCGTCTCCATACGTGGGATGTGCGATTGACGGGGGTCAAACACGGGTCAAATGGCCTCTCAGCACGTTTGGCCCGTTTCGTGATCTTATCGGGCCTGCTGCCCTAGTACGCACAGGTGCCACAGTTCTCAACGACGGAGCAACGAGAAGGGACACGGTATGCACCAAACTGGATTCCTGGATGCACGCCTGACCGGCTCGATCCAGCACTGAACAGGCAGCACTATTGGAGGAGTGCGACCGGACATGGATCTGAGCGCATACGAGACGGGCTATCACCTGACGATAATCGTCGTGCTGGTACTCGCCTCTGGGATTGTGCTGGGCAGTGTCGCGCTGGTTTACGGGTGGCTGTGGGTACGCCGCCGCCGGCGGTCTATCGGATTCGCGAGGCACCGGCGGGACAGAATCCGTCCGGTCGGCACCGTCAGACGTGCCGGATGACCGGGCTTGCCGTCGCGAAATCGCACGTCATCCCGATGACCGATACCTGCACCTTGGTTACGCACCTGGTGAGCGATGAGGCGTCTGGCACTAGGTCCAGCGATCCCGAGCGGACAGCAACAGGTGTGCGTAACCCACGCCGGACAGCTCAGATACACGGAGCTAAACAGTAACAGAGTACGGGAGAGAAGAAACGGAATTGATCTGGATGCTGTGCTCAGCGAGGTCCATCGGTCGAACATGAGCAAGCTGGACCGTAATGGTAAGCCAGTAATAAGGGCAGACGGGAAAGTGCTGAAGTCTGAACTCTACTCGCCACCCAATGCTGCAGCTGTGCTACAAAATCAAGCTTTTACTGGAGCTCGGTGAGTGCCCGTTGAATCAGCTCTCTGGCTGCTTTTCCATAGAACGCTGATTGTTGGAGCAGGGTGAATGCCTTGGCGTGCACGGCTATCTCGCGCGGCTGGGTGATGTCCAGCCCGGCCGAGACTCCTTCGACCTTTACTCGCTCTTCGTCGAATATCCAGAAGCTGCCTTGGGCCAGGCAGTGGCGTTCACCCGAAGCCGGGATGATGCCAAGGCTTACCCGCGGCAGGGACATGACGGCCAGTACGCGGTCGAGTTGTCCGAGCATCACGTCGGCATCGCCGACGCGTGTGCGCAGGGTTTGCTCTTCCAGCACGAAGGCGAAGCGCCGGGCTCCGGTGTAGAGGACCCGTTGCCGTTCCATGCGGGCGGCGACGGCTTCGTCCACGTTGCCCGGCAGGTCGAGGAATTCGTTCCAGAACCTGAAGATGGCAGCGGCGTATTCGGCTGTGTGGAACAGGCCGGGTATGACGGTGTTCTCGTAGCCTCGGAACAGCTTTGTTCGCTCGTAGAGCGGCACAGATGAGGTTTGCACATGTTTCAGCCCGGCGCGTAGATGACGCTGCCACTCGACATACATGGACTCGATGGCCCGCACCGTGGCGATGAGATCTCGTATTTCGTCCTCGGCGTCGCAGGCACCGCACCACGCCCGGATGTCCTGTTCGCTCGGGGCCTGGGCACCGTGTTCGAGCTTGCTGATCTTCGTGAAGTGCCACTCACACACGGCAGCCAGGGCCCGCCCCGTCAGGTTCGCGTCGGTGCGAATCTCGCGGAGGCGGGCTCCCAGCGCCTCGCGGGCCTGCTTGACCGGTGTGGTGGACACCCTCAGGAAGGCGTGTACTCGTGGTGCGGGACAGCGATCGCCCACGCCTTCTCGAAGGCTTCCGCGCACGCCCCGACGACGTCCGGATCGGTCGTCATGTCGTGGTCGAGGACATGCCCGCCGCCCGAGAAGTGCGTGAAAGCAACGGTCTCCCGGTCGAACATCCAGAAATCGTTTCCCGGCAGCAGAAGCTTCGACGCATTGCGCCGAGGCAGCCATCGGACATCTTCGCCGGCACGAACGAGCTGTGCCGCGTCCAGCCACTCGAACCGGATGTAGTCGGTGACCGGTTCGGAGACGATCCGCAGCCTGCGCAGGGTCCTACCGGCCTCAGTGTGGGGCTTAATCATCTCGAACCAGGGCCGCCACCACTCCGCTTCCGCCTCGGGGTCCAACGGCTCCCCACGTAGCCAGGTCGCGAATCTGTCTCTCTCGATGTCCGTGGCGTACACGTCGCGCATCTCAAAATGCACGGCTTCACGCCGAAACGTCGTGAAGAACTGGTTGCGCTTTTCCGCCGAGATCGGCTCCAATTTCTTACCCTCCAACCAGCAGTGTGACAACGGCCGACTTCGTGACATGTACGCAGGTCTCGTGGTCCGGAATGCTCATCTGGCTCAGCGTCTCTTCGTCGGTGACCCGCTTACCCTGGATGATATAGTTACCGCCCGGCGTGACGGCGACGATGGGTGGCACGAAATTGGTCACCACACCGTCCAGGCCATCCAGCGCGAGGTGGTCCAACAGGGCGGCCGGTACCTCCACGATGGTCTCGTCGTCGGGGATGGTGAGCCGAGCCAGGATGGCAGCATCGGTGACGATCCATCCTTGAATCACGTAGGACTCCTGATCGGTCGCGTACAGGGTCGGCGACTCGTCTGGCGATGAGTTCTTGCCGAGGAACCTTATCTTCACAGCCCTTCTCCCGTCTGTGGCTTGCTCGACATTGCACGAATCAAGGCCAGCATCGGCTGAGGCAAGCAACATGTCAAGAGTCCCACCAGATGTCAAGAGTCCCACCAGCTGGGCACGACAACCACCTTGGACAAGCTAGAAGGCCACTGAAGGAGGCGGGGTACGGGGCTCCATCAACCCACCCATCAGCTGTCTCATGAAGTCCTCCGCCGACCGAGCCACGATTTTTTTGAGCAACATTGAGCAACATCCTTCCAGGGCAGCCGACGGTAGCCCTAGCGTCACAGCGCATGACGACCACCAGTGATGACTGATGACCCCGATGAACGAATGGCTGGCGTTGCTGCGAGTGGATGAGGGTGGGGTGACAGCGTTGGGAGAACGTGATGCGGTGACCACGCAATCACTCCATAGGAAGGATGACGTCCACATGACCATTCTGGATGACCCGTTGGCTTCGGTCGGAGTGCGTGGACTACCGCGCACTTATGGGGCGAGTGGTGCGAAGAGCTATACGACGAGCTGCCCGGAGACTATGCCGCTGGTGCTCCGAAGCCTCCACCCGGCGCCCGAGTGTGACGTGCCGGAGTATGTGTACGACCCGCAGCGGCAGATCGCGACCGATCCTGCGGGTGCCCCGTTGGGACCATTCCTGGCGAAGGACTGGACCAGCACGGAGGGAACCCACACCGATGGTGATGGCGGCGACAACGAAAGCTGGGGCTGGGAGGAGTAGGGATGACAGTCCTCCTTCTCGCCCAGGAGTTCGATCCCACTGCCGATGCGGTGGTGCAGGCTCTGGCGCAGCGTCAGGTGCCGGTGTTCCGGACCGATCTCAGCGAGTTCCCCAGGTGGTTGGGGCTGGATGCGGAGCTGCGGGAGGGTCGGTGGTCTGGCCGATTGTGGACGGTGCATCGGGAGGTGGAGCTGGCCGACGTGCGGTCGATCTGGAATCGCAACCCGTCCGGCTACGTCTTCCCGTCGTCCATGGCCGCCGAGGAGCAAGATTTCTGCTATCGAGAAGCACGGCTGGGGCTTGGTGGGGTGCTGGCCTCGCTGGACGCGCTGTGGGCCAACCATCCGAACCGGTGCGCGGACGCGATCTTCAAGCCCTACCAGTGGAGGGTAGCCACGGCGTGCGGGCTGTCCGTGGCGGACACGATCATCACTAACGACCCCACCTCAGCGCTGCGGTTTGTCGATCAGCAGGACGCCACGATCACCAAGGCGCTGGGGCCGTCCGGGATCACCATGGACGGCCAGGTGAAGGTGGCCTACACCCGGCGGCTGACCGGCGACGACCTGACCGAGATCGGGTGCGTATCCCTCACCGCGACCACCCTGCAAGAATTTGTGCCCAAAGCGTTCGAGGTGCGCTTGACCGTCATCGGGGACCGGTGGTTCCCGATCGCGATTCACGCCGCCACCGACGGGGCGCACACCGACTGGCGATCGGACCCGTCAGCGCTGTCCTACGAGTTCGTGTCGGTGCCCGATGCCGTGGTCGATGGCGTGTCGCGGTACCTCGAATACATGAATCTCGCCTACGCGGGGCTGGACTTCGTGGTCACGCCGGATGATCGGTGGGTGCTGCTGGAAGCCAACTCCGGGCCCCAATTCGGCTGGTTGGAGGCGGCGACCGGCGCCCCGATGGTGGACGCTATGGCGGAGTTGCTGATGAAGGGAAACATGTGATCGCCGTCGATGACTGGACCGGGCGGGCGGCAGCGTTGCGGGACGAGTTGGTGGCGGCCGGGAAGCTGACCTCACCGGAATGGCAGGCGGCCGTGCTGGCCGTGCCGCGCCACGAATTCGTGCCGCAGTTTTACGAGCGAGGCCCCGATCCGGTGGGGTCGTTGGCGTGGAAGCTGGTGTCCGCGTCCTCCCCGGACACCCGTGAACGCTGGTGGCAAGAGGTGTGGGCGAATACCTCCCTGGTGACGCAACTGGGCGAGGTGAGTCGCTGGGGACACCAGACCGCGACCGGGCCGACGTCGTCCGCGTCGGCGCCGTCGCTGATGACGCGCATGCTCGAAGCGCTCGACATTCGCGACGGGCATCGGGTGCTGGAGATCGGCACTGGCACGGGCTATAACGCGGCCCTGATGAGCCATCGCCTCGGCGACCACAATGTGTTCTCCGTCGACGTGGACGCCGAATTGGTGGACCACGCTCGAGACCGGCTCGCCGCAGTGGGCTACCGGCCGACGCTGACCGCCATCGACGGTGTGGCCGGATGGCCCGAGCACGGCCCATACGACCGGATCATGGCGACCTGTGCGGTGTCCCGGGTGCCGTGGTTCTGGGCCGAACAGACCGCCGTAAGTGGGCTGATCCTGGTCGACCTCAAGGTCCGCGCCTGCATCGGCAACCTGGTGCTGCTGCGCCGCGAGACGGACCGGCTCGAAGGCCGCTTCGACTCCGACTACGCCACATTCATGCACATGCGCACCCCGGCGTTCCACGTCGATCCCCAGGCCGGATTCGCCCGCCACCGCGACGACGCACGGCGGGGAACGACCACGCTGGTACAAGAACGTTTATGGGAGAACCCTCCGCTGTGGTTCCTGCTGCACCTGTGGCAGCGCGGACGCGTGGGATTCGGATACGCCAGAGATCCCGACACCGGTGGCCCCGGCCCGGTGTTCTTCACCAGCCACGACGGCTCCTGGTGCGAACTATCGACCCCGGATGCCGACGGAAGCCGCCAGGTGTGGGAAGGCGGCCCCCACTACCTGTGGACCAGCATCGAGACGGCCATGCAGTTCTGGCATCAGCAAGGCGAACCTGGCTGGAACCGCTTCGGGCTCACCGTCAACCCGCATCGTCAGACAGTCTGGCTGGACACCCCAGATAGTGACCATCAGTGGTCGATTGACGCCTAACGGACAGTCCTGCGGACGCCTCATCCGCCGACGGCGGCGCGGACGGATTCTGTGAGTGAGCCCATTGTGGCGAGTACGGCGGTGGGTTCGTAGCCGCAGTGGGCCATGCAGTTGGCGCATCGGGGGTCGCGGCCGCGGCCGAACTTCGACCAGTCGGTGTCTTCAATCAGTTCGGCGTAGGTTTTTGCGTAGCCGTCGTCGAGTAGGTAGCACGGACGCTGCCAGCCCAGTAGCGAGTATGACGGGATGCCCCAGGCGGTGCAGGCCAGCTCCCGCTTGCCTTCCAGGAAATCGAGGAACACCGGGGAGTGGTTGAGCCGCCAGCGCTTGCGTCGCCCTTCACTGAATGCTTTTGCGAACAGCTCGCGGGTCTGCTGCACGCCTAGCCAGTGTTCCTGGTCCGGGGCCTTGCCGTAGGCGTAGGCCGGGGAGATCTGCATATTGTCGACACGGAGCTCGTCGTTGAGGTAGTCGAGTACCTCGATGACGTCTTGGGGGGTGTCGGTGGAGAAGAACGTCGTGTTGGTCATCACCCGGAAACCGGCGGTCTGGGCTTGGCGGATCGCCTCGACCGCGGCGTCGAAGCCGCCGGTCTTGCGGACGGACGCGTCGTGACGCGCACGCAATCCGTCGATGTGCACCATCCAGGCGAAGTCGCGGTGGGGAGCGAACCGATGCAGGTGCTTGGGCAGCAGCAAGGCGTTGGTGCACAAGAAGACAATCTTCTTGCGACGCAGTAGCTGGCGGGTGATGTCGTCGATCTGCGGGTGCATGAGTGGTTCGCCACCGGCGATGGAGACCATCGGGGCGCCGCATTCCTCGACAGCGGCGATCGCCTGCTCGACCGGCATTCGCTGCTTCAGCAGCGCCGCGGGCTGCTGGATCTTGCCGCAGCCCCCGCATTTGAGATTGCACGCGAACAGCGGCTCGAGTTCGACCAGCAGGGCAAATTTCTCCCGACGCAACAGCTTCTGCTTGAGCAGAAAGCTGCCCAGCCGAAGAGACTGGCGTAATGGCATAGCCATTTCTCAGATCACCTCTTCTTCGGTTGTGCTGCACGACCGTTTCAAGATCGAGTATGGGGTTAGGCTGGCTGGACGGTTAGTGATCTTGAAAAGGTTGTGGATAGTGCTTCGTCGGTCAGTCGCGGCCATCGCGGCGGCCCACCATTCCAGCGCGGGCAGGCATGCTCGGAGTACCCGCAAGGCGCGCACCCCCCGAAGCAGCGTGCCGACGCTCCACAGCGGGTGATCGACCGAATCCACGATGACGCGTACCACGGCGAACGGGACGCCCCTGGTGGCGTCGGCAATGGCGCCGGTGGCGCCGCTAGCACCGGCGTCGGAAGTGGCGCCCGCGGGGACCAGCGCCGCCGACTCCATGTCCACCGCGAGTGGGCCACCCTCCGCAGCCGCGGCGCGGGTCCGTGCGGTTCCCCGGAGGATTCGGGGGCTGGACACGATTGGTCCGACGTGGACGGTCAGGCCGAGCAGCCGCAGCGCGTCCGCCAGCAATGGTGCCGACGGGACGTCGACGCGTCGACCGGTAGCGACACCGCCGGGGCCGTCACCCCAGACTTCGCTGGCCACCACCACGTCACCAGGCCGGACCTGTGGCGCCAGCCCACCGCCGACCCCGGCGACCAGCACCGGGGCTCTGTCGGTGCGGGTCGCGTCCGTGTGGGCTACGTCCGTGCGGGCCACGGACAGGGCCGCGGCTGCCGCGCGTCGCGGGCCCATGCCGGTGCGCACCAGGCGCATGCTGCGGGTGGCACCGCGCAGCGCGGCGTGCTCGACGCGCAGCGGGGCATATAACACCGGCTGCACGGTGTACAACACCGGCTTCGGCATGTGCACCACCGGCTTCACGGTGTGCCGTGGAGGTATCGGCCCAGTGCTGAGATCGGGAACACCAGCCGGTAAAGGTGGTAATTGAGATAGAAGTCGCCCGGGAAGCCGGTACCGGTGAACTGTGGCTCGTCCCAGGAGCCGTCGGGTCGCTGGGTATTACACAGCCACGCCACGCCGCGCTCGACAACCCCGGACCGTTCGCCCGCTGCCAACAGGGCCAGCAGGGCCCATGCGGTCTGCGAGGGCGTCGACTCACCCCGGCCTGCCCAGGACAGGTCACGGTAGGAGCGCAGGTCCTCGCCCCACCCACCGTCGGAGTTCTGGTGGCGCTCCAGCCACCACACGGCCCGCCGGATGCAGGTCTCGCTCCGCGGCACACCGGCGGCGACCAGCGCCGGCACCACGGTGCCCGTGCCGTAGACGTAGTTTGCGCCCCACCGGCCGAACCAGGACCCATCGCCGTCCTGCGCCGCCAACAGCCACTGCACACCCCGCTGGCAGGCGATGCTGTCCGCGAGGCCCTCGGCGGCGAGCGCTTCCACGATGTGCCCGGTCACGTCCGCGGACGGCGGGTCGATCACCGCGCCGAAATCGCAGAACGGCAGTTTCTCGCACAGCGTGCGGGTGTTGTCAGCATCGAAAGCGCCCCAGCCGCCGTCCCGCGACTGCATGCCGACCAGCCAGTTCACCCCACGGTCGAGCGCCACCCGAAGATCGATACGGTCCGGCGGCACCAGTCGCCGCAGCGCGAGCACGACCTCGGCGGTGTCGTCGGTGTCGGGGTAGGTGTCGTTGTGAAACTCGAAGGCCCACCCGCCCGCGGCCAGCGATGGACGGCGGACCGCCCAGTCACCGCGCACCCGGATCTCCTCGCCGAGCAGCCAGTCGGCTGCCCGCAGCACCCCGGGGTCGTCGGCAGGCACCCCAGCGTCGAGCAACGCGGTCAGCGCCAGAGCGCTGTCCCACACCGGGGACTGGCACGCCTCCAGCCGCCGGACCCAACCGTCGGGGGTGCGCTCTCGGATGGTGAACCCGTCCAGACCCTCGATCCCGGCTCGCAGCGCCGGATGATCCAGGCGGTAGCCCAGCAGGTGCAGGGCCAGCAGGGAGTACACCCACGGCGGCTGGATGCCACCCCATGAACCGTCCGCCTCCTGCCGGGCCAGGATCCATTCCGCAGCGCGGCGCAATGCCGCCCGCCGCAGCGGCTGCACCGGTCCCCGCGAGTAGGCGTGCAGTACCCGGTCGACGCGCTGGAAGAACCCGGGCCAAGTCCACAGCCGGTGCAGAGGAGCACAACCGGCACCGGTGCGCAGCTCGTCCACCTGCAGCGGCAGCGGGCGCACCGGCCGGATCGTGGCGACGATGGTCAGCGCCACGATCGTCTGCCGCGCCCAGCAGGCCCAGTCGTAGATGTTCAACGGGAACCACGGCGGCAGGAACATCAGCTCCGGTGGCAGCTCGGGCAGCTCGTCCCAGGACCACAGCCCGAACAGGGCCAGCCAGATGCGGGTGAACACCCGGCTGGCCTCCAGACCACCGTGCGCCCGGACGAACGCCACCCCCTGCGTCAGATGCGGGGCATCCGGCTCATCGCCCGCCAGGCGCAACGCCAGGTATGCCTCGACGGTGGTGGACAGGTCCCCCGGTCCGTCGTGGTAGGTCGCCCAGCCGCCGTCGGGACGCTGCTGGGACCGGATCCACCTGGCGGTCTCCTCGGTCTGCTCGGCGGTCCGGATGCCGAGGAACTCGCGCAGCAGCAGGTCTTCGGCATCCATGGTCACGTTGCTGGCCAGCTCCCCCTTCCACCACCCCGCGGCGTGCTGGCACCCACGCAGCTGCTCGACCGCGGCGCCCAGCGCGTGGGCGGCGGCGAGCGCAGGAGAATCGCTCATGCTGTCGACCGGATCGGTCCGGGTCATCAGGACTCCCTAGCGACGATAAAGCGGGCGATCGCGGTCAGGTCCTCCCGCGGCTCGTCCGGGATCGGGACCACTGTGAGTGCGTGGCAGGCCGCGGCGACGCGGCGATGGGCCTCGGCGACCGCCCAGGCCCGCCCGCCCGCGGCTTCGACAAGATCGGCGGCACGGCGCAGCGCGGCCGCGTCAACCGCGCACGCGACGGTGTGGTCCGCGACCTGGCCGTCTGGGACGACGCGCTCCGCGACGGCGCGGTCCGGGAGGGAACAGTCCGGGACGGCGAGCCAGGCGGCCAGCTCCCGCCCGGCGGGACCACCGTGGGTGAGCGCGTAGGTCACCGGCAGGGTCTTCTTGCCCGAGCGCAGATCGGAGTACACCGGCTTGCCGGTGATCACTGGATCACCCCAGATCCCCAGCAGGTCGTCGAGCAGCTGGAAGGCGACACCCAGGTGCGCGCCGAAGGTGGTAAGCGCCGCCACCACCTCCGGCTTCGCACCGGCCAGCACTGCGCCGATGGCGGTGCTCACCGAGAACAGGGCGCCGGTCTTGCCCGACACCATGTCCAGGCACTCCGCCACGGTGACGTCGTCGCGGCGCTCGAAGGCCATGTCCTGCACCTGACCCCGAACGAGTTGACGGGTGGCCTCGGCGAGCAATCGGGCGGCCGCACCGCGGTGCGGCGAGACGCTGTCCAGCAGCACCTCCTGGGCCAGCACCAGCCACGCATACCCGGTCAGGATCGCGCTGGCCGCGCCCCACAGCGCCCACACCGTGGGCCGGTGGCGGCGATGCGTGTCGCCGTCCATCAGGTCGTCGTGTAGAAGGGAAAAGTTGTGCACCAGCTCGACGGCGACCGCGCCAGGGACGGCGATCTGTGGCGCCGCCGAAGCGCCCGCCGCCTGCGCCGACAAGGTGACCAGGGCCGGGCGGATCGCCTTCCCCCCGCCACTCCCGCCTCCCCGGGTTGGCGCGCCGTCGGCATCGGTCCACCCGAGATGGTAGGAGGCGATCGCTGCACTGGTGTCGTCAAGTCGCGCGACGACTTCCCGCATCGCGGGCACAACGACCTCCCGGGCGCGGTCCAGCGCTCGGGGCGCTACTGAGACGTCAACAGTCATATCGCGGTCTCCGAGATAGGCGCAGAGATAGGTTCAGACGGGTTATAGCCGAGCACGGCGGTGGCGGCCGCGACGCCGCTGCGCACGGCTCCTTCCATGGTCGCGGGCCACCCGGTGGCGGTCCACGCGCCCGCCAGGAACAGCCCCTCGGCGGCGGTCACCGTGGGCGGCCGCAGCGCCGCGGTGCCCGGAGCGGGTCGGAACGTGGCGTGGCGTTCTCTGGTGACGAAGAAGTCGAGCACCTGCGCGCGGCGGGTGGCCGGGAGCAGGGCGCCCAGCGCAGGCAGAAACTGTGCCCGCAGCTGTGTCGTCGGCGTGGCCACCACGTGGTCCGCGGCCGACAATGACAGCGCCAGATACTGGCCGCTGGCGAGCCCGGCCTGCCTCGTGCGGTCGAAGACCCACTGCACCGGAGTATCCACTCCCGCGATGAAGGGCACGGGCAGCACCGTCCGGTCGAACACCACGTGCACGTTGACGATGGGAACGCCGCCCAACCGCTGCGACCAGCCAGCCTTGCGCGCCAGGCTGCCCGCCGGGAGCAACCGTTCCGCGGCGGTCGGCCCCACGGCCAGCACCACCCGGTCGGCCGTCATGACGCCGGTGTCGGTGCTGACCTGCCAACCGCCGGTCGCGTCGAGGCCCCGCACCGTGACGCCGGTGCGCACCTGCGCCCCCGCCGCCGTGAGGCAGGCCAGGGCCGAATTGCCGTGCAGCCGACCCAGCGGTACCAGCGACCAGCCGATGTCCGCGGCTGCGGCGTCGGTGAGCAAACCTTCCTGGAACACCGTGGCGGCCAGGCTCAGCGAGCAGCCATCGGCACGGGAGTTCAGGGTGGCCACGCCGACCAGCTCCCACAGTGCGGTGATGGCATGGTCGCTCTGCCCGTGGCGGCGCAGCCAGGTCCCAAAGCTCTGCTCGTCGGTTTCCGGGTGCGTGGGGTCGACGCGGCGCAGCGCAAGAGCGGCCCGACCGAAGCGCAGCCGCTCACCGATGCTCAGCGGGCGGTAGCGCAGCAGCGACCCGGCCAGGTGCAGGGGAGCGGGCAGACGTAGTGGAGGGGGCAGCGCGCTGCGGCGCAACCACACTGGCCGGTCAACGCCTGGTGAGCGGACCGGGATGGCCAGCCGCGGCTGCAGCTCGACGTGATCGGCCACCCCGAGCCGGTGCAGCAGTGCCCGGTATGCCGTGCAGCAGCGCAGGAACACGTGCTGGCCGTTGTCGACCTCGAGCTCACCGCGGCGAAACGAATGGGTCAGACCGCCCAGCCACGGCCGGGCCTCGAACAGGGTGACCTGGCAACCGGCGTCGGCGCAGTGCAGCGCTGCGGTGATACCCGCCAGACCGCCGCCGATCACCGCGACCCGCTGGGTCATGCCGACAACCCCGGCCGTGTCCCTGATACCGCCCCCGTCAGCGCCCCCGTTGGCGCCCCCGAAAAAGCTACCGAAAAAGCCACAGCCGCCACCCCCGCTTTCTGCCAACCGGACAGCGACAGCCGCCGGTCGAAAACCTGACTCGGCTGCGCGGCGATGCCGTCCAGCAGCCGCCGGTAGATCCCGGACATCGCGGTGACGCAGGCCGCGCTGCGCCGGTCCAGCAGCGGAATCAGGCGCAGCCCCCGCGCGTACCACCAGCGCGCGCGGTCGGCGCTGTCGCGGATCAGCATGGTGAGCCGGCCGCCCGGATCGACCAGGGCACCCCGCGCGTCGAGGACGAGCCGCACGCCGAACCGATCCAGATCGTCCTGCGGCAGGTAGACCCGGCCGGCTCCGAGGTCCTCCCGGATGTCGCGCAGGATGTTGGTCTGCTGCAGGGCGATGCCCAGCGCGTCGGCGTACTCGGTGGCGCGCGGGTCCGGCCTGCTGCCGAACACCGCCAGGCACAGCCGCCCGACCGAGCCCGCCACGCACCGGCAGTACCCGGTCAGCTCGTCGAAGTCGGCGTAGCGCCGCCCGGTCACGTCCATCTCCACCCCGACGATGAGTTCGTCGAACGCACCCAGCGGCAGCGGCAGTCGCCGGGCCACGTCCGCCACCGCGGTGAACACCGGATCGCTGCCGGGCTGGTCCAGGTCGGCCAGCGAGCGACGCAGCTGGGCTAACGCACCGAGCTTGGCGGCCCGGGGCGCTTGGCCGTCCCCGATGTCGTCGATCCGCCGGGCCAGTGCGTACACCGCACACAACGCCGCGCGCCGGTCCGGTGCCAGCAGCCGGATGCCGTAGTAGAAGTTGCGCGCCCGCGCCCTGGTGATCGCCTCACACAGCACCAAAGCCTGACCAACGCTGCACTCACTCACCGCAACCCCCGTTGGTAGCCCTTCAAGACCACCAAAGGTCGGGTTGGTAGTCCTTGAAGAGCGGCCAACCTCGCTAGGTGGCACAGGACGTCACGGCGCCGGGGGCGCGGCGGGTCGGCCAGCACGTCGGCACCTGATCGGCGCAATGCGTCCAGGGCGGCCCGGCCGCCGGCCACGTATCCGGCGACGGCCAGCCGCGGCCAGCCGCGCAGCAGGCCGATCAGTGGGGTGCCGGAGTCGAGCAAGTCCGCCGCCCGGCTGACCTGGAAGGCCATCAACCTGCGCAAAGCGGGCGAGGCAACGGGGGCGTCGAGGTCCGTCTCGGTTACGCCGAAGGCGGCGAGATCAGCCTGGGGGAGATACACCCGGCCGGCGCGGTGGTCTTCGGCGACGTCCTGCCAGTGCTCGATCAGTTGCAGTGCGGCGCAGATCCGGTCGGAATGCTCGATCATGGCCGGGGAGCACACCCCGAACACGGCGAGCACGATCCGGCCGACCGGCTCGGCCGACAAGGCGCAATATCCCCGCAGCTGCGGGTAGCTGCCGTAACGGGTGACTCGCTGGTCGACCAGGTTCGCCTGCACCAGACGGTCGAATGGCTCAGCGTCCAGCCTGCGGGCCCGCACCGTCGGCACCAGCCGCCGCAGCGCCGGGTGCTCGGGCCGCCCACCCGCCCAGACCACGGCCAGGTCAGCGCCGAACTCCGCCAGCAGCGCAGTCCGGTCCCCGGTAGCCTGTCGGCCGGCGGAGTCGGCAATCCAACAATCGCCGAGGTCGTCGATGACCCGGGCGACGTTGTATACCGCGACGAGGTCGGCACGCAGCGCCGCGGGCAGTACCCGGAGCGCGACCGGAAAGTTCTCTGCACGCCGCCGCCGCGCCAGCGCATGGTCGGTGGTGACCACTGCGGTGTCCGGGGTCGAGGCCATGGCCCCATCTTCAGACCGTCAGCCGGGGTATTTCTGCGTCCGACGGGTCAGTTCTGCGCCCCTGGTCTTGTCACGCATGAGTAGGTGTCATCAAAGATGCAGGGGTACCCGGGCTGCGACCAGGGCAACGAGGACCAGGGCAACGAGGAGGGGAGACCGAGGTAGTGCACGCAGAGGACGATCACCTGCGGCTACCCGAGCTGGTCCCCGCGATCGTCGAGCGGCTGCCGGCCATCCTGGCCGAGGTCGGTGAGCTGCTCGCCGAGCAACACCCGGACTACGCGGGGTTTCTGGCCGGGGAGTTCGACGAGGTGCTCGCCGCGGCCGAGGGGTTCGTCGCCCGGCTGGTCGGCCTGGCCCAGGGCGACCCTTCGGCGATGGCACCCGAGCTGGAGTCCGGGGTCGAGCAGACGCTCTTCGAGGAGATCGGACGCCTGCACTGCCGTCAGCATCAGGACGTCACCAGGCTGCTGGCGGCCTACCGTAGCGGCGCCGTGGTGACGTGGCGCCACGTGGCCGACACCGCCCTGCGGATCGGCATTCCGGCCGAGGCGTTCGCCGGGCTGGCCGCGGCCGTGTTCACCGCTGTGGACGAGCTGTCGTCGGCGTCATTGCGGGGTTACGTCCAGGAGCAGTCCAGGGCCGGGTACACCCGTGAGCGGCTGCGTGACGAGCTCGCCGAATTGCTGCTTTCGGACCGCTCCGACACCGCGGCGATTCGGGCCGCGGCGTCCCGAGCCGGCTGGTCCCTGCCTCGGGAAGCCGCGCTCGTCATGATCGACCCGGACAACGAGGTCGCCCGGGTGCTGCTCGCCCGGCTGGACGATTCCTGCCTGCGGCTGGGGCGCGGGCAGGTGCTGCTGGCGATCGTGCCGGATCCGGCGGGCCCGGGGCAGCGCACCCGGCTGGCATCCCTGCTGCGGGGAGCAGGCGCCGTCGTGGGTGCCACGGCCACCCTCGACCGGCTGCCCGCGACCGTGCACCTCACCGAGCTCGCGGTTCGCTTGCAACGGGCGCACGTGCTGCCCGACGACCCGCTCTTCGTCGACGAGCACCTCGACGCCATGGTCGTGCACCACGACGAGCAGCTGCTGCTGGCCTTGCGCAGGCAGTACCTGGCCCCGCTCGCCCCGCTGGCCGGACCCACCCGGGACCGGCTGTCCGAGACGCTCACGTCCTGGCTGATGAACATGGGTAACCGCAAGGCGGTGGCCGACGAACTGCACGTGCACCCGCAGACCGTGCGGTACCGGCTCGGCCGACTCCGCGCGCTGTTCGGGCCCGCGCTGGACGAACCCACCACCCGCGCCACGCTGCTGCTCGCGCTCGCCTGGGGCCCGGCCGTCACCGAGGCTGACCAGCAAGCGCCCCCCACAGAGTCCACCCCGAGATCGAGGTCCAGCAGGAAATCGAGCGAAACCGATGACGGATGAGGAGCTGGCCGATGCGCGAAGCGGTACCGGGCGGGGAACCCCCACCCCAGCGGTTGCTGGTGGTCAGCGCCACCATCGGCGAGGGCCACAACGCGACAGCGCGGGCGGTCGAGGAGCGCGCGCGGGCGCTCTGGCCCGGCTGCGAGATCCGCCGCGTGGACACCCTGAAGACGATGGGGCGCGGCGTCGGCCCGGGGTTTCGCTGGATCTACCGGGTCAACGTGAACATCACCCCCTGGCTGTACGAGTTCTTCTACCGCGCTCTGTGGCGCCACCCCTGGTTCGCCAAGTCCTCGTGCCGGGTCGTCGGGGCGTGGAGCGGGCGCAGGCTGGCCCCGGTCATCGCGGACTACCAACCCGATCTGGTGGTGTCGACCTACCCGCTGGGTACCGGCGGGCTGGACTGGATCCGGCGCCATGGCGAGCTCGACGCACCGGTCGCGGCGATCGTCTCGGACTTCGCGCCGCACCCGTTCTGGGTCTACTCCGAGGTCGACCTGCACTACGTGGCAAGCGAGCCGAGCCTGCGCGCGATGCAGGACGCTCGCCCGGATGCCCGCGGCGCGGTCGGCGCACCGCCGGTCGTCTCGGCGTTCCAGCCGGCCGGTAAGGCAGACAAGATCACTGCCCGGCGGCGCTACGGCCTGCCCGAGCGCGGCATGATCGTGCTGGTCTCCTGTGGTTCCCTCGGGTTCGGCTCGATGCGCCGCGCGGTCGATGCCGGGCTGGCCGCCGACCCGGAGATCTGCCTCGTGGTGGCGTGTGGGCATAACGAGAAGCTGCGCCGAAGGTTGGTCGCCCGCGGCGCACCGCCGCAGCGGCTGGTGGTACTGGGGTGGACCGCCGACATGGCGACGTTGACCGCAGCCGCCGACGTCGTGGTGAACAACGCAGGTGGCGCGACGGCGCTGGAGGCGGTGGCGTGCGGGCGGATGGTGCTGATGTTCGAACCGATCGCCGGGCACGGGCGGGCCAATGCCGAACTGATGGCCCAAGCCGGGCTCGCCACGCTGTGCGAGCGGCCCGCGGATCTCACCGCCACCCTGCGGGAACTCGCCCGGGAACCCGCCCGGCTCGCCGAAGCCCAGCGCAGCGCGCTGGCCCACATCGGCGCCCTGGACCTGGGTGCGGAGATCGCCGCGCTGCCCGCCCTGCCCCGCCACCACGGCAGCCGCCGACTGTCGGCACCGGACGCCTTCTTCGCCTACACCGCCACTGCGGCCATCCCCCAGCAGGTCGGCGCGGCCCTGCTGCTCGAGGACCCCGGACCACCCGAGCTGCTCGCCCGCCACCTGGCTGGGCTCATCGCCGACCGGGCACCCACCCTGCCCATGCTGGCGCGCACCCTGGAACTGCGGCGCTTCCGACGGCCGCGCTGGCTGCCCGCCGAGGACATCGACCCGGCCCGGCACCTGCATACCCGCACGGTCGGCGCCGCCCACGGCCAGCTCTGGCCTGCGGTGCTGCGGGAGTTCTTCAGTACCCCGGTGCCGCTGGACCGCCCGCCCTGGCAGCTGGCGGTGGTGCACGACGCCGACACCGGGCGGAGCGCGGTACTGGCGAAACTGCATCACGCGCTCGGCGATGGGCTCGCCGTCACCGCCGCCCTGATCGGGTTGCTGACCGACCGGAAGGATGCCCAGGTCCAGAACAAGACCGCAGCCCAGGTCCAGAACAGGACCGCGGCTGCGCCCCGCAGTCCGGACGGCAGGCGGGCAAGGGTTGTCCATGGCGGGCGCGTGCTCCGGGGTTTGGTGAGCCTGGCCGCAGCGGGTTTGGCGCCGGGTAGGAGTGGCGGGCCGAGTACTCCGGCCCGCAGCTACGCCATGGTGGAGATGTCGGGGACCAGGGTGCGCTCCGCTGCTCGGGCGCACCGGGTGAGCACGACGGCCCTGCTGCTGGCCCTGGTCGCTGAGGCGGTGCACCGGAGCATTGCGTCCGATCCTGAGGGGGCTGGCGCCGAGGGATCCGGCGCCGAGGGATCCGGCGCCGGGAAGTCCGATCGGCTGCGGGTGATGGTGCCCCAGACCACCCGCGCGCAGCGCCGCGTCGGCGCCGTGGGCAACCGCACGGCCGCGGTTGCGCTGGATCTGCCGGTCGGGCCGATGTCAGCGGACCAGCGGGTCGCCGACGTGGCCGCCGCGTTGGCCCGGCTGGAGCGGGCAGGCCAGCCCGCGGCCGCGCAGATGGTGATGAATGCGTTGGGCCGGCTGCCTGCCCCGCTGCACGCCCGGCTGGCCCGGGTGATCTACGGCAAGCGTTTCTTCACGCTCATCGCGTCGGTGCTGCCGGGGTCACGGCGGACACATCGGGTGCTGGGCGCCCGGGTCGCCGCGGCATTCCCGGTGCTGCCGCTGGCCGACGGGGTCGGGCTGGCCGTCGGATTCTTGGCCTGGGGGCCACTGCTCACGGCCGGGGTGAGTACCGATACCGGGCTGTTCGCCGACGCTGAGGAGTTCGCGGGCACCCTGCTTCGCGCGCTCGACGACCTGGCGGGAGGGGCTAGCGCCCCCGGGGGGGGGCCAAGCCCGCAATAGGAGACAAGGGAACCACAGACCCGAACCTGGAGAATAGCTTCAAGAAGCGGAGTGTCAA
>JBQTGW010000059.1:0-19336 GCA_052390495.1 Pseudonocardiales bacterium | reverse complement strand
TTGACCTGGGGCGGGCGCCCCATCGGGCCTGCTCAGGGGCAGGTGGACACCTGCCCGATCCGCCAACCAGCGTACGGGCGCCCGCCCCAGGTCAAGCCGGGTGTCGCTATGACCGCTTGAGCCCAAGCATCCGGGAGAAGCTTCGCGCAGCGACGCTGCCGTTCGCGGTGCTGCCGCCGCTCACCCAGCACGCCGATGCCGAGTTCGACTTCGCGTTCGTCAGTCACGCGCCGATGGAGACCAACTCCGCGATCGCCGACGTGCGGCCGAACCGCGCCGAGATCTGGTCCTCGCTGCACGCACCGATCGCTGCACGCACCGATCGCTGCGAAGCAGACCATCGCCGCGGAGCTCGCCCTGCCAGTGGACAAAGTCACCGTGCACGTCACACAGGCAGGCGGTTCGTTCGGCCGGCGGGTCTACTTCGACGCTGCACTCGAGGCGGCCCGCATCTCCCAGGCCATGCGCAAGCCGGTCAAGCTGATGTGGACGCGCACTGATGACACGCGCCACGGCCGAGTGCGGCCAGCGACCCATCACACGATTCGGGCGATATTCGCGCGGGGACAGGTGCTCACCTACGAGCATCGCGTAGCGTCCGTGGAGACCGATGTCCGGGTCGGGATGTCTGGGGACCCGGACAGCAAACAAGGCCCCGCCTCACGGAAGTGAAACGAGGCATTGACCTGCGGTTTCGCTGGTCGGGACGACAGGATTTGAACCTGCGACCCCTTGACCCCCAGTCAAGTGCGCTACCAAGCTGCGCCACGTCCCGGCCACGCCCTCACGGGCGCCTACGCAGCCTAGCGTAGCGCCGTCCACATCGGCGAATCGCTACCGGAGCCCAGCGGTGCCATTGGGCAGCCGGTGCCAGCTCTCCGCAGGCAGCCTGCCCTCCAGTCGCTGACCAGCGCTAAGCCCACCCCACGAGCGGTCCATTAACGAGACTTCCGTTCCCGGACCCGGACCGAGATGTGCACCGGGCTGCCGGTGAAACCGAACGTCTCGCGCAACCGACGCTCAAGGAAGCGCCGGTAGCTGGCCTCGAGGAATCCGGTGGTGAACAGTACGAAGGTGGGTGGCCGGGCGCTGGCCTGGGTGGCGAAGAGCACCTTGGGCGCCCGGCCGCCGCGCGCCGGCGGTGGTGTCCCGGCGATCACCTCGGACAGCCAGGCATTGAGCTGGCCGGTGGGTACCCGCCGGTCCCAGGATTCCAGGGCGGTGCGCAGGAATGGCGCAAGCTTGCCCACGGACCGTCCTGTGCGCGCGGAGATGTTGACGCGCTCCGCCCAGCGCACCCGGGCCAGGTCGCGGTCCAGCTCCCGGGTCAGCTCGCGGCGCCGGTCCTCGTCGACCAGATCCCATTTGTTGAAGGCCAGGACCAGTGCCCGCCCGGCATCCACCACCGAGGTGATCACCCGCTGGTCCTGCTCGGTGATCGGCTCAGCCGCGTCGATCAGCACCACCGCCACCTCGGCGGCATCGATTGCCGCCCTGGTCCGCAGCGAGGCGTAGTATTCCGCACCGCTGGCGGTGTTCACCCGCTTGCGCAGCCCCGCGGTGTCGACGAAGCGCCACACCTCGCCGTCGAGGTCCACCAGGGAGTCCACCGGGTCCACTGTGGTGCCCGCGACCTCGTGCACCACCGACCGCGGCTCCCCCGCCAGCCGGTTGAGCAGGCTCGACTTGCCCACGTTGGGCTTGCCTACCAGCGCGACCCGGCGCGGCCCCCCGGCCCGGCCCGCCACATCGCGCGGCGAGGAGGGCAACGCCGCCAGCACCGCGTCGAGCAGATCGCCGGTGCCCCGGCCGTGCAGCCCACTCACCGGATGTGGTTCACCCAAACCCAAGGACCACAACGCCGCGGTGTCGGCGACCGCCCGCTCGTCGTCCACTTTGGTCGCGGCCAGCAGGACGGGAGTGGATGAGCGGCGCAGTACTCGGGCGACCGCCTCCTCCGCCATCGTGGCCCCCACCGTGGCATCCACCACCAGCAGCACGGCATCCGCGCTGCGCATCGCCAGTTCGGCCTGCTCGGCCACCGCGGCCTGCAACCCGCGCGCATCGGGCGTCCAGCCACCGGTATCCACCAGGGTGAACCGGCGCCCGTTCCACAGCGCATCATAGGCCACCCGATCCCTGGTCACCCCGGGCACGTCCTGCACCACCGCCTCGCGACGTCCCAGGATCCGGTTCACCAGCGTCGATTTGCCCACATTGGGACGGCCTACCACGGCGAGTACCGGTTGCTCGAACTCAGCGTCCGGCTCAGCGTCAATGCCCTCGACACCCTCCGACGCAGCCCACTCGGCCTCGTCGGACCAGGTCCCATCACTCGGCGAAGAACTGCTCATCACGATCCTTCCGGCCGCGCCGCGGCCTGATCTGCACCACGGATTGCGTCCAGCTCGGCAACCAGCGCGACCAAACGGGTCCGCATCTCCTCGGTCGCCGTGGCCAGCCCAGCCCGACTCTGACCAGGAGCGATCGCGAACGGCTCACCGATCAGCACGTCGACCCGCGGCCGGAACCGGCGACGGCTATCGGCGGGACGGCGGGTGCCGCGAACAGCCACCGGCAGCAGCGTTGCTCCACTGGCCCTGGCGATCCAGGTGGCACCGTGATGCGCGTTCGTGACGTTACCCTCCCCACGAGTTCCCTCCGGAAACACCACAACGACCCCGCCGCTGCGTAGCAGCTGGACCGCGACCAACAGCGGCGCACGGTCGCGCTCGCCACGGCGCACCGCCAGCTGCCCGAGCCGTGGTAGCAGCCAGGTAAACGGACCGCGGAACATCTCCTCCTTGATCAGGAAGGAAGACCGCCTTCCCAGCAACCCGTACAACAGCGGGCCATCCACCATCGCGGTGTGGTTGGCCACCACCACGACGGGTCCGCTCGCCGGGATCCGCTCACGGTGCCGGATGTGCAGCCGGTACGCGACGTAGAAACACCAGGTGCCGATCCAGCGGGCGAAGCCCTGCAACCACGGCCAGGTGCCTTCGGGTAGTCCCGTCACTGCTCGACCCAGACGGCAGCGGTGACCATCTCGCGCTGGATCACCAGCTCGCAGAGCCTATCCAGGACAGCATCGATATCCAATGCAGTGGTATCCAGCTCGACGGCGTCATCGGCCGCTCGCAACGGGGATACCGCCCGGCTGGAGTCCAACCGGTCGCGGCGCTCGACCGCACGGCGGACCTCCGCCACATCATCGAGGCCGTCCTGGGCCGCCCGCCGGGCGGCCCGCTGCGCCGCGGCCGCGGTGAGAAATACCTTCAGCCGGGCATCAGGCGCGACCACCGTGCCGATATCACGCCCCTCCACCACGATCCCGCCACCGCAGGCAGTCGCATCGTGGATGATCCGGCGCTGGTGGGCAACAAGCACCGCCCGCACCTCGGGCACCGCGGACACCGGACTGACCGCAGTGGTCACCGCCGGGCCGCGGATCTCCTCCGCGACGTCCTCGCCGTCCAGCAGCACGGTCGGGCCTTCCGGATCAGTGCCCACCTCGATGTGCAGCCGGGCCGCCACCAACGCCACCGCGCACTGGTCAGTGGGGTCGGCACCGGCCCGCAGCACACCCAGGGCGGCCGCTCGGTACATCGCGCCGGTATCCAGGTACCGGGCCCGCAGCGACGCCGCCAGCCGACGGGCTACGGTGGATTTCCCAGTACCCGATGGCCCGTCAAGCGCGACCACGCCCTGCAACACCTCGGCCTGCTGCACCCTCATGACCTCCCACGTCGTCGACGCGTCCATTGTGCCCGGCACTGTTCGCTCGAAGGAAAAGCCCGCGCTTTCTGTCGGTGTATCCAGATACCGTGCAGCTCGGGAGATCACTCAGGTTACAGGGAGTCACTATGTCCACACTCGCGGTCGAGGCGGAGGGGCTGGTCAAGACCTTCGGGTCCACCCGCGCACTCGACGGCGTCGAGCTGCAGATCCCGCGCGGTACTGTGCTGGGCCTGCTAGGTCCCAACGGTGCAGGCAAGACGACCACCGTTCGGATCCTCGCCACCCTGCTGAAACCGGACGCCGGACACGCGTGGGTGGCCGGAGTAGACGTGCTTGCCGACCCACAGGGCGTGCGCCGCAAGATCGGGCTATCCGGTCAGTACGCAGCCGTCGACGAGAACCTGACTGGGTTCGAGAACCTGTACATGGTGAGCCGGCTGTACGGGATGCCCCGGCCTGACGCCCGCGCCAGGGCACACGAACTGCTCGCCCGGTTTCGTCTCGACGATGCGGCGCAGCGGTCCGCGAAGACCTACTCCGGGGGCATGCGACGGCGCCTGGACCTGGCAGGCGCGCTCGTCGCCAGACCGGAAGTGGTCATACTCGACGAACCGACCACGGGGTTGGACCCCCGCGGTCGGCTAGAAACCTGGGAGGTGATCGGCGAGCTGATCACCGACGGCGCCAGCGTACTGCTCACCACGCAATACCTGGAGGAAGCCGACCGGCTGGCGGACACCATCGCGGTGATCGACCGCGGCCGGGTGATCGCCCGTGGAACCTCCGATCAGTTGAAGGACCAGGTCGGTGGCGAGCGTCTGGAACTAGTGATCGACAACGCCGAGTACCTCCCGGAGGTGGCCCAGGTACTCACCGAGATCGGCTCTGGGGAAGCCACGATCGACACCCAGGCCCGGCGGGTCGGCATCGTCGTCGACGAAGGCGCCAAATCGCTGATCGAGGCACTGCGCAGGCTTGACCTGCTCAGTGTCTCGGTGCAGGACGTCGGCCTGCACCGACCCACCCTGGACGACGTGTTCCTGGCGCTGACCGGGCACGCCGCCGAGCAAGCCGGTGACCCAGTCCCCGAAACAATGCCCGCCGAAGGAACGAAAAAGAGCGGAGTCCGGCTGTGACAGCGGCGACCTCGGTGCTGCGTGACAGCGGCATCATCACCTGGCGCAACCTCGTGCACATCCGGCGGATTCCGGACCTGCTGGTGGGCGCCACCGTGCAGCCGATCATGTTCGTGCTGCTGTTCGCGTACGTGTTCGCAGGCAGCCTGGGCGGCGACGCCTACCGCGAGTTCCTCATCGGCGGGATCTTCGCCCAGACCGTGGCGTTCAACGCCGCCTTCACGACGATGGGGCTGGCCAGCGACCTAAACAAGGGCATCATCGACCGGTTCCGCTCGCTGCCGATGTCCCGGGTCGCGGTGATCCTGGGGCGGACCACATCCGACCTCGGGATTAATGCGATCACCCTGGCGATCATGAGCGTGACCGGTCTGGTGGTCGGCTGGCGGATCCACAGTGGATTCTCCGACGCTCTGGCCGGCTACGGGGTACTGCTGCTGTTCGCGTTCGCGATGTCCTGGGTGGGTGCCTTTGTCGGGTTGCTGTGCCGCACGATGGAGGTGGCGCAGAGTGCCGGGCTGATTTGGCTGTTCCCCTTCACTTTCATCTCCTCGGCGTTCGTGCCGACCGGGAACCTACCCGCCGTGCTCAAGGTAGCGGCCGAATGGAACCCGGTGACCGCGGTGGCAAACTCCAGCCGGGACCTGTTCGCCAACGCGGCGCCTGCCAGCTTTCCCCTACCCAGCGGTTGGCCAGGGCAGCATTCGGTGTTGTACGCGGTGCTGTCGTCAGTGGTGATCATCGCCGTGTTCGCACCGCTTACGGTGGCGCTCTACCGCCGGGTCGCCAGCCGTTGATCTTCCCGCGCCGGGCACCGGCTACAGGCCGACCACGCGGTAGAGCCCGCCGACCTCGCCCTGGGACAGCGTCCGGACCGTGCCCGGTCGCTGCTCACCGAGGCGGAGATCGGCGATCGCGGTGCGCACCAGCCGCAACACCGGATGCCCGGCCTCGGCCAGGAGCCTTCGCACGATGTGCTTGCGCCCCTCGTGCAGTACCACCTCGACCAGTACCTTGCCGGGCAGCGCCTGCACGACCCGGAACCCGTCCACGGCCACCGGGCCATCGTCGAGCTCGACCCCAGCGCGCAGGGTGCGGCCCAGTGCCCGGGGCACCGGACCCGGCACCTCGGCGAGATAAGTCTTCATGACCCGAGAAGAGGGATGTATCAGCCGGTGCGCGAGCTCCCCGTCATTGGTGAGCAGCAACAGGCCCTCGGTGTCCGCGTCGAGACGGCCGACGTGGAACAGGCGCTGTGGCCGCTGAGCCACATAGTCGCCGACGCAGGGGCGCCCGCGGTCATCAGACATCGTCGAGTGCACGCCGCGCGGCTTGTTCAGCGCGAGATGTACCACGTCGGAACGCAGTTCCAACCGCATGCCATCGACGTGGATGACGGCGCGCTCGGGATCGACTCGCACCCCCATCTCGCGCACCACCGCCCCGTCCACCTGCACCCGGCCACGAGCGATCATCTCCTCAGCGGCGCGCCGAGAGGCCACGCCCGCCTGCGCGAGCACCTTCTGCAGGCGCAGTGCTGCTGAGTTCTCAGAACCGGACATCGTCGATGGAGTCCACATCGGGCAACAGTGGAGCGATCGGCGGCAGGTCCTCCAGCGAGGGCAGACCGAGTCGTTCCAGAAACAGTTCGGTGGTGCGGTACAGCACGCCTTGAGTGTCCGAGTCGATCCCAGCCTCCTGCACCAGACCGCGGGCCAGCAACGTACGCATCACCCCATCGACGTTCACCCCGCGCACCGCGGCGACCCGGGATCGGGTAACCGGCTGGCGGTAGGCCACCACGGCGAGAGTCTCCAGGGCAGCCCTGGTCAGCTTGGCGCGCTGGCCCTGAAGCAGCAACCTCTCCACGAACGGGGCATACACATCTCGGGTGTAGAAGCGCCACCCATCGGCCACCCGCCGTAGATCGATCCCCCGTCCAGCGCCGAGGTAGCACGCCCGCATCCGGTGCAGCGCATCGACCACCCGCGCCACCGGCTGGTCCAGCGCGCCTGCCAGCACCTCCTCCCCGACCGGAACATCCACCACCAGCAGCAGAGCTTCCAGCGCAGCGTCGAATTCGCCGTCACCGGACAAGGTGGGCAGTCTTTCGGGTGCCGAGCCGGACGCGGGTTCACTCACCGATCGTCCTCCCCGTCGTCAGTCGCAGCACCACCGGTCCAGCGCACGTGCAGGTCGCCGAGTGGGTCGATCTGATCGAACACCACCAGCGCGTCGCGGTAGAGCTCCAGCAGCGCCAGGAAGCGGGCCACCACCTCACTGATGTGCCCGCAGTCAGACACCAGAACGCGAAAGCTCGCCTGGCCGTGGCGAGCGAGCCAGCTGCGGAGCAACGCGGCTTGCTCGGGCACCGACACCCGGACGGTGTGCAGGTGCTCCAGCGACACCGTCGGTGGCGGTTTGGGCCGGAACACCACAGCCGCGATCTCGGCGAACCGGGCCGCGTCCACCCCCAGCATCACCTCAGGAAGCAGACCTGCATAGCGCTCCTCCACCGCCACCGACCGCGGGTAACGGCGCAGCGCCACCGCCTCCAGCTCCGCGAACAGCGCGGCAACCTGCTTGTATGCCCGGTACTGCAACAACCGCGCGAACAGCAGATCTCGCGCCTCCAGCAGTGCCAGATCCGCCTCGTCCTCGACATCCGCGGCAGGCAACAGCCGGGCCGCCTTGAGGTCGAGCAGGGTCGCGGCGACGACCAGGAACTCAGTGGTCTCGTCCAGATCGAAGCGATCCCCCAGCTCCCGCAGGTGCGTGATGAACTCATCGGTGACCTGGTGCAACGCGACCTCGGTCACGTCCATCCGGTGCTGCGAGATGAGCGCGAGCAACAGGTCGAATGGGCCCTCGAAGTTCTCCAGCCGTACGGTGAAACGACCGGCGGCATCTTCGGCCACCACAGAGTCCTGGACGGCGGTCACATCTTGGCCTGAAGGCCCTGTGAGTGGCGATGTGTGCTATAGCGACGATCGCCACTCACAGGCGCGAAGCGCACGCTCATCGCGCGATCACCTCGCGGGCCAGCGCACGGTAGGCCTTCGCGCCGGCGGACTTCGGTGCCCACCGGGTGATCGGCTCACCGGCCACGGTCGTCTCCGGGAATCGGACTGTGCGGTTGATCACAGCATCGAACACGACATCGCCGAAGGCCTCCACGACTCGAGCCATCACCTCGCGGGCGTGCAACGTGCGCGGGTCGTACATCGTGGCGAGAATCCCGATGATCGCTAGCTTGGGATTGAGCCGCTCCCGGACCTTCTCGATGGTATCGATGAGCAGGGCCACTCCGCGGAGACTGAAGTACTCGCACTCCAGTGGGATCACCACACCATCCGCGCACGCCAAGGCATTGATGGTGAGCAGTCCCAGCGACGGCTGACAGTCAACCAGGATGAAGTCGTAGTGCGGCACGAGCGGGGTCAGTGTCCGGCCGAGGGTCTGCTCGCGACCAACCTCGCTAACCAGTTGCACCTCGGCGGCGGACAGGTCGATGTTGCTGGGTAGCAGATCCATCCCCGGCACCGACGTCGGCTGCACGACCTCCTCGGCGGACACGCCCCGCTCCATAATCACGTTGTAAATAGTGCGCTCGAGCTGGTGCGCGGGGATTCCCAGCCCGACCGAAAGGGCACCCTGCGGGTCGAAGTCGACCAGCAGCACCCGGCGCCCATACTCCGTCAGCGCTGCTCCGAGGTTGATCGTCGACGTGGTCTTGCCGACGCCGCCCTTCTGGTTGCAGATCGCCACTACCCTGGCAGGCCCATGGCGGTCCAGCGGGGGTGGTTGCGGCACTGCGCGCATTGGGCGCCTGGCAGGATCGATCCCATCATCGGCGACGACGTCGTCATCCCGGATCGGAGGGGTCGGCACAGCAAGCGGCTGCTGCGCGGACGCCCAACTGGCCATGGAAACCCCGATCCCTTCTCGAACACGGCGTGACCCGCAGGGAGCCTATTCGGCCTCGGTCAAGCCCTACAACGCGCCTCGCCGTTAGAGCTCGCGCGTTAGCCGCGGGCCCGCGGATGCGCAGTGGCGTACACCTCGCGCAGAGTATCGACCGTCACTAGCGTATAGACCTGCGTGGTGGTCACCGAAGCGTGCCCGAGCAGTTCCTGTACGACACGGACGTCGGCGCCACCTTCGAGTAAGTGAGTGGCGAAGGAGTGGCGAAGGGTATGTGGTGACACCGCACCGGTGATACCTGCCCGGCAGGCGGCCTCCCGCAGCACCGCCCAGGCGCTCTGCCGGGACAACCGGGCTCCGCGCGCGTTGAGAAACACCGCGGCGATGCCCCTTCCCCGCACCGCCAACGGCGGACGACCACGGACGAGGTAGGCGTCCAGCGCGGCCAGTGCAGGTCTGCCCACCGGCACAAGCCGCTGCTTACCGCCTTTGCCCCGCAGCAGCACGGTGCGGGCCGCAACGTCGATATCGTCCCGGTCCAGCCCGACCGCCTCGGAGATTCGGGCACCCGTCGAGTACAGCAATTCCAGCAGCGCCTGATCCCGCAGTGCGCGGGAACCCCCCTCGGCCGGGAATACCTCGAGCAGGCGCAGCACGTCGTTCACCGCGAGGGCCTTGGGCAGCCGTTTCGCCGGGCTCGGGGGATGGACTTCGACAGCGACATTGGTCGCCACCAGACCCTCCCGGTGGGCGAACCGGTGTAACCCGCGGGCCGCGACGAGGGCTCGGGCCGCGGAGGACGGCGCCAGCGGACGGTGACCCCCCTCCCCTTCACGTAGCGCGGCGAGGAACCCGGTGACGTGCTGCTCACCCACCGCAGCGAGTTCGACGACCCCGGCTGCGGTCAGGTGCGCACCGTAGCGACGCAGATCACGGGCATAGGAGTCCAAAGTATTGGGCGAGGTGCCGCGTTCAACGGCGAGGTGGTCCAGGTAGGCCGAGATCACCGTGCTCAGCTGGGGCGACACCGTGAGGTCCACCCGCGCGGTAGACCGCGCGTCGTCGTCTATGACTGATCGGGTCACGGATCCGCGCTCACCCGAGCGCCTCGGCGAGCGGCAGGCACTCGCGACCATGTGCCCGGGCGACCTCGGGGAGCACCACCGCGCCTGCCACCACGTTGATCCCCCTGGCCAGCGCAGGGTCGTCGGATGCGGCCTGGCGCAGTCCCTTGTCGGCCAGCGCGCTGACGTAGGGCAACGTGACGTTGGTCAGCGCGTAAGTGGACGTGTGCGGTACCGCGGCGGGCATGTTGGCCACGCAGTAGAAGACCGAGTCGTGCACGGTGAAGGTGGGGTCGGCGTGGGTGGTCGGCCGGGAGTCGGCGAAACAGCCGCCCTGGTCGATGGCGATGTCCACCAGGACCGAACCCGGGCGCATCCGGGCGACCAGGTCGTTGCTCACCAGCGTGGGAGCCTTGGCGCCGGGTACCAGCACCGCCCCGATCACCAGGTCCGCCCACAAGCAGGCCTTCTCGACCTCGTAGGCGTTCGACGCGATGGTCTGCAGGTGACCCCGGTAGCCGAAGTCGATCTGACGCAAGCGGTTGATGTTGGTGTCCAGCACTACCACCTCAGCCTGCAGACCCAGCGCGATGGTGGCGGCATTCATGCCCGACACCCCGGCGCCGATCACGGCCACCTTACCGGCAGGCACCCCGGACACCCCGCCGAGCAACACCCCGCGCCCGCCCTGCATCCGCTCCAGAAAGTGCGCCCCCACCTGGGGGGCCATCCGCCCGGCGACCTCACTCATCGGGGCCAGCAGCGGGAGCGAACCGTCGGCCAACTGCACCGTCTCGTAAGCGACCGCGGCGATTCCGGCATCTACCAGCGCGGAGGTGCACTCCGCCGATGCAGCCAGGTGCAGGTAGGCGAACACGGTCTGCCCCTTGCGCATCCGGTGATACTCCTGCGCCACCGGCTCCTTGACCTTGAGCACCAGCTCGGCCTCACCCCATACCTCGTCGGCCGTCGGCACGATGCGAGCGCCCGCCGCCAGGTAGTCCTCGTCGGAAAACGAGCTGCCCGCACCTGCACCGCGTTCCACCAGCGGCTCATGCCCGGAGCGGGTCAGCTCGAGCACTCCGGCAGGGGTCATCGCCACCCGGTACTCGTGATCCTTCAGCTCCCGAGGAACACCGATTATCACCTCGGCGCGCCTTCCTGCTCGGGGCCCGGTGAGTCACCGGACGCTGTCGCGGATCCGGGGGAGTGGACCCGTGACACGGGAGCCACCATGATCCGTTGACTCGCCGCAATATCGTAACGCTGTGGTCGAGCAACCGGACGGGCAGATCCGCTCAACTGTGGCGGTCCGCGAAGCGCTGCGGACGGTCCGGCCATGGCGCATCGACCGGACGCGGCTGCGCGACGCCGGTCAGCACGGCGTGCACGGCGAGCAAACCGGACACCGTCGCCGCATTGACGACCTCGCCAGCCAGTACCTGGCGCACTGCCTCAGCCAGCGGCAACCGGACCACCGCCAAGTCGGCCTCCTCGTCGTCCTGACCTGCGGGCCGACCGACCTCGCAGAGCCCGCGGGCCAGAAACACCCGCACCGCCTCGTCGCTGAACCCGGCCGAGGGCACCACGTCGACGAGCACCGACCAGTCCCGAGCAGTGCAGCCGGTCTCCTCGACCAACTCACGCTGAGCCGTCACGCACGGATCCTCCCCGGCCATATCGAGCAATCCTGCGGGGAGCTCGCGCATCCTTCTGCCCACCGGATGACGGTACTGGTCGATCATCACCACCGAGCCGTCATCGTCCAGCGCCGCGATGGCGACTGCCCCGGGGTGCTCGATGACCTCACGCACGGCAGTCCGCCCACCGGGCATCACCACCTGGTCCCTTCGCAGCGCGAGAACCCGGCCGACGTACAGGGTGTCGCTATCGGATACGGGGAACGCATGTGGCGGGCTCACCGCAGCGCCGCAGACTCTTCGACGGGCACCTGGTGCGTGGCCCCGTAGCGCAGCGCCGCCCCGACGAATGCGGCGAACAGGGGATGCGGGCGAGTGGGTCTGCTCATGAGCTCAGGATGCGCCTGGGTACCGACAAAAAACGGGTGGCTGGCGGCAGCCAGCTCGACGAACTCGACGAGATGGCCGTCCGGCGACGTTCCGCTGATCACCAGGCCAGCCGCGGCGAGCTTGTCCCGATAGGCGTTGTTCACTTCGTAGCGATGCCGGTGGCGCTCGGAGACCTCGCTGGCTCCATACGCCGTGGCCACCAGGGAACCTTTCACCAGCACCGCCGGATAGGCGCCCAGCCGCATCGTGCCCCCCATGTCCGCCTGGCCGGCCACGACGTCAGCCTGGCCGGGCATACTCGATATCACCGCATGCGGGCTGGCCTCGTCGAACTCGGTCGAGCCCGCGCCGTCGAGCCCGGCGAGGTTGCGGGCGACCTCGATCACCATGCACTGCAGGCCAAGGCACAGCCCCAGCACGGGTATACCCCGGGTGCGGGCATGGTGGATGGCGCCGATCTTGCCCTCAATGCCGCGCACACCGAAGCCGCCGGGTACCAACACCCCGTCGACTCCCTGCAACGCGGCTTCGGCGCTGGCCGACGTTTCGCAGCTGTCCGAGGCAACCCAGCTGATCTCAACCCTGGCCCGGTGCGCGAACCCGCCCGCGCGCAGCGCCTCGGTCACCGAAAGGTACGCGTCTGGCAGGTTGACGTACTTGCCCACCAGGGCGATCCGTACCGTCTCCTTCGGGGCGTGCACCCGATCGAGCAGGTCCCCCCACACGGTCCAGTCCACATCCCGGAACGGAAGGCCGAGGCGACGTACCACATAGGCGTCAAGGCCCTCGGTGTGCAGCACCTTGGGGATGTCGTAAATGGACGGTGCGTCCGGTGCCGCAACCACTCCGTCGATGTCGACATCGGACATCAGAGCGATCTTCCGCTTCAGCCCAGCCGGGATCTCCCGATCGGCGCGGCAGACCAAGGCGTCGGGCTGGATGCCGATGCTGCGCAACGTGGCCACCGAGTGCTGGGTCGGCTTGGTCTTCAGCTCGCCGGGAGGGGCAAGGTAGGGCACCAGCGACACGTGCAGAAAGAAGCAGTTGTCCCGGCCGACGTCGTGGCGCAACTGGCGGGCCGCCTCCAGGAAGGGGAGCGACTCGATGTCCCCGACCGTGCCGCCGATCTCGGTGATCACCACGTCCGCCGAACGGCCGTCGCTGCCGACCTCGGACATGGCCAGAATCCGCGACTTGATCTCGTCGGTGATGTGCGGGATCACCTGGACGGTGTCGCCGAGGTATTCCCCGCGCCGCTCCTTGGCGATGACCGCCGAGTAGATCTGGCCGGTGGTGACGTTGGCGTTGCGGCTGAGGTCTCGATCCAGGAACCGCTCGTAGTGCCCGATGTCCAAATCGGTCTCGGCGCCATCATCGGTGACGAACACCTCGCCATGCTGGAACGGATTCATTGTCCCGGGGTCGACGTTGAGGTAAGGGTCCAGCTTCTGCATGGTCACCCGTAACCCGCGGGCGGTCAGCAGCTGGCCGAGGCTGGACGCGGTGAGCCCCTTGCCCAGTGAGGAGGCGACACCTCCCGTGACGAAGAGGTATCTGGTCAGGCGGACGTGCTGCACCAAGGCGCTCTCCCGTGGTCCGGACCGGCCTTTCTCGATCGGTGACCGGTTTGCACTGCGGCTGGCGGCACACCGCCGACCACGGAATCTCACGGTAACACCGAGGGCGGCAGCTCCGCCCACCCACCTGGCCGCAGATCAACCCTGTACCACAGATCAACCCCGCACCACAGGGCAAGCCGCTGCTCAGCCCGCCTTGCGGCGGCGCGGCCGCTTGTCCGCCTCCGCGGTGGCCAGCAACTCCTGAGCATGCGCCCGGCCGGTTTCGGTGTCATCCAATCCTGCAAGCATCCGGGCCAGCTCCCCGAGGCGAGCCTCACCGTCGAGTTCCCGAATCCCGCTGCGCGTCAAGCCGGTGGCGTAGCTGGCCTTGTCCACCATCAGGTGCCGGTCGGCGTAGGCAGCGACCTGCGGCAAGTGGGTGACCACCACAACCTGGTGACTGCGCGCAAGCCTGGCCAGGCGCCGCCCGATCTCGACCGCGGCTCGCCCACCGACCCCAGCGTCTACCTCATCGAAGATCATCGTAGGCACCGGATCAGCATCGGCCAGCACCACCTCCAACGCCAGCATCACCCGGGACAGTTCGCCCCCGGAGGCCCCCTTCTGCACCGGCAGTGGCCCCGCTCCGGCATGCGGCGCCAGCCGTAACTCCACCTCATCGGCGCCATCGGGGCCAGCGCGCAACCGGGTCCCCGCGACAGTGACGGTGCCCCCGTCGGCATTTCCGGCCACGGCCGGGGAGACGACGAAGGACAGCTGCGCCTGCCCCATCCCCAGCCCGGTGAGCTCCGCGGTGACGGCGTCTCCAAGCTGTTTGGCCGCGGCGCGTCTGGCCTCAGTGAGGGCGGCGGCGTGCCCGGACAGCTCAACTGCCAGCTCGTCGCGGCGCGCCGCCAGCGCCTCGATGGCGTCTTCGGAGGTATCCAGCCCCTGCAGGCGCTGGCCTGCCTGTTGCGCCCAGGCCAGCACCCCCTCGACGTCAGCGGCGTACTTGCGGGTGAGCGCTTTGAGCTCGGCCTGCCGGGCGAAAACCTGCTCCAGCCGACCTGGGTCGCCGTCCAGATCCGCCAGGTAAGTACCCAGCTCGGCGCCGACGTCGGCCAGCAGTGCGGCAGCTTCCGCCAGCCGAGGGGCCAGGGCCTGCAATGCCGGGTCCGCTGCGTTCTGCAGCCTGCGGCGGGCCTGTCCGACCAGGCCGAGTGCACCCGGTTGGTCGACGTCTGATTCCGAGTTCGATTCTGGGGCACCAGTCACCGCAGACTGGACGAAGGTAGCGGTGCCCCGCAGCTCGTCAGCGTCGGCGAGCCGGCGGGCCTCGGCCACCAGTGCCTCATCCTCCCGCGGCTGCGGGTTCACCGCGGTGATGTCGACGAGGCCCTGCCTGAGCAGATCTGCCTCTCTGGCCAGTTCACTGCGACGGGCCCGCCGCTCGGTGAGCTCGGTGCAGCAGCCGAGCCACTCCTGCCGGACCCGGCGGTAGGCGGTCAACGGCCTGGCCACCGCTTCACCGGCGAAGCGATCCAGCACGGCCCGCTGCTCGCCGGCTCTCAGTAACCGCAGCTGATCATTTTGGCCGTGCAACGCGAGCATGCTGTCGGCCAGATCGGCGAGCACACCAGCTGGTACCGCGCGACCGCCCAGATGCGCCCTGGAGCGGCCGTCCGCCGTGACGGTGCGGCTGGCGATCAGGCAGCCGTCCTCGTCCATCCGGGCACCGACCTCGGCTGCGAGTGCGGCCGCCGGACCGCCGTCGGTCAGCCGGAAACGGCCTTCCACCACCGCCCGGTCGGCGCCGCTGCGGACCCGGGATGGGTCGGCCCGGCCGCCACTGAGCAGGTGCAGGCCGGTGACCACCATGGTCTTGCCCGCGCCGGTCTCGCCGGTGATCACAGTGAGGCCAGCATGCAGTTCCAGGGTGGCCTCGTCGATC
Source organism: Pseudonocardiales bacterium (assembly GCA_052390495.1). Lineage (GTDB taxonomy): Bacteria > Actinomycetota > Actinomycetes > Mycobacteriales > Pseudonocardiaceae. The sequence goes on along the minus strand of JBQTGW010000059.1, from coordinate 3,931 downwards.
ACACCAATGCCCTCGATACGCATCTCGGTGAGCACGGCCGCACCCTAGCGGCCCTGGAACGGGCCCCGCCAGCCCTGCACCGGCAGCTCGAACTTGCGCACCAGCCGATCGGTGAAGGGACGATCGTTGAGACGCACCAGCCGGACCGGGGTGACCCCGCGGACCACCTCGACTCGGACGCCCGCAGGTAGCTCGAACCTGCGCCGCCCGTCACAGCACAGCACCGCGTTGTGCCGCCCGTGCAGGTCGGTCTCCACGGCCACCACCGAATCCGGAGATACCACCAGTGGGCGCGCGAAGAGGGCGTGTGCGTTACTGGGCACCACCACCAGCGCATCGACGTCCGGCCACACGATCGGCCCGCCTGCCGAAAAGGCGTAGGCGGTGGAGCCGGTCGGGGTGGCGCACAGCACCCCATCGCAGCCGAAACCGGAGACCGGCCGATGGTCCACCTCGAGCACCACCTCGAGGATCCGCTCCGGTCGGCTCTTCTCGACGCTGGCCTCGTTGAGCGCCCAGGTCTGGGCCAGCAGAGTGCCGTTGAGGGTCGCGGTGACGTCGACGGTCATCCGCTCGTCTACCAGGTAGTCGCAAGCGATAATGGCGTTGACCGTCTCGTCGAGGGAGTCCGCCTCAGCCTCGGCGAGGAAACCGACCCGGCCAAGGTTGACACCGAGCAGCGGGATCCGGAACGGCCGGGCCAGTTCGGCACTCCGCAGCAGGGTACCGTCGCCGCCGAGCACCACGACGAGCTCCAACCCAGCGGCGGCGTCCGGCCCGGTGGGCACCACCCGGTCCCGCACTTCGGGTTCGAGGTACGCAGCCTCCTCGGCAAGCACCCGTATTCCAATGCCTGCCAAGGCCAGTCGGCGCGCGACCTCCGCCGCGGTGTGCAGGTTCTCCTGGTGTCCGGTGTGCAGCACGAGCAGTACTTCACGTCCGGCGCTCATCGCGGACCCTTCTGCACGGCGGCGTGGACCAGTTCCTCGATCGGGCGACGCAGCTGCGCCACACCGCGACGCAACCACACGAAGTATTCGACGTTGCCCGCTGGCCCCGGCAGTGGGCTTGCCGTGACATCGACAAGCCCGAGCCCGAGGCTGGTCGCCACAGCCAGCACGCTCAGCACGGCCTCGGCGCGCAGGGCAGGGTCGCGGACCACGCCGCCCGCACCGAGCCGGTCCCGGCCGACCTCGAACTGTGGTTTGACCATGGGGACCAGGTCGCCGTCCGGTGCAGTGCAGCGCAGGAGTGCGGGTATCACCAGACGCAGCGAGATGAACGACAGGTCGGCCACGGTGAGCTCGACCGGACCGCCGATGTCCGCCGGCGCCAGCGTCCGGACGTTCGTCCGGTCGTACACCCGAACCCGCTGGTCAGTGCGTAGCCGCCAGGCAAGTTGACCGTAGCCGACGTCGACCGCCACTACCTCCCGGGCGCCACGGCGCAGCAACACATCGGTGAAACCACCTGTGGATGCACCCGCGTCCAGGCAGCGACGACCCGCTACGACCGGACCGCCGCCAGTCAAGCCGTCCAGTGCACCAAGGAGCTTGCGGGAACCTCGCGATACCCACTGCGGTTCCTCCTGCTCAGTCCGAACCAGCAGCGGGGTATCCAGGTCGACCCCGGTGGCCGACTTCGTGGCAGTAACCCCCCGGACCTGCACCCGCCCCTGGGCTACGAGCTCAGCGGCATGGTCCCGCGATCGGGCCAAGCCCCTGCGCACCAGCTCCGCGTCCAGCCGGGCCTTTCGCACCACCTAGACCTCATCGATGGTGGACAGAGCTGAGGTGAGCGATTCGTGCACGGCGTTGAACCGCGCCACGTGCTCGACGACCGGCAACTCATCGAGATCCCGCAGACCTTCCAGCGCACCGGCGATGCAGGCATTCTCAAGACGAGAGGGGTGGGGTGGCTGAGGACTCATCGCTGTCATCGCAACCGGCCCGCGTCCAAGCCCACCGCCTTCAGCGCTGCGGCCGCGCTGTCATCGCAAGCCCACACCTGCTCTGGCCCCGCCCGCTCTGGCCCCGCCCGCTCTGCCCACCAGACTGCACACAGGGTGCGCACGGCGTCGAGAGGTTCCCCAGCGGTGCCGTCACCGTGGAGCGCAACACTGCTGCCGTCCACCTCAGCCCGCCAGCCTGGACACGCTCGGATTCTGGCTTTGTCCACAGATTCACGCAATACCCGCAAGTCGGCACCGAGGTGGACGGGACGTTGCCCCGGTGGCGCCGCCAGCACCGCAGCTGCATCGGCCACACCGGACAGGACCAGCAGCGAGTCCAACCCCGCGGCGCAGGCCCCGGCGATGTCGGTGTCCAGCCGATCGCCGATCACCAGTGCGCGCCGCGCTCCGGTGCGGCTCACTGCGGTGTCAAGCAATGGGCGTGCCGGTTTGCCCGCCACCATCGGTTCCCGATCCGTCGCGGCCCGCAAGGCGGCCACCATGGCGCCGTTGCCGGGCAGCAGACCCCGCTCCGTGGGCAGGGTGCGGTCGACATTGCAGGCGACCCACACCGCTCCTGCCCGGATCGCCAGACATGCCTCGGCCAACCGGGCCCACCCGGTATCCGGCGAATGACCTTGCAGGACTGCCCTAGGATCCTCGCACGCCTGCGTCACAGGCCGCAGACCAGCTATCCGCACCGCAGCGACCAGCGCCTCGGTCCCGACGACGAGGACCACAGCGCCAGCCGGAAGCTGGGCCACCAGTACGGCCACCGCCGCCTGACCGCTGGTGAGCACTTCCTCCGCAGTGGTCCGGACTCCCAGCGCGGTGAGGTGTTCCGCAACCTCCGCAGGCCCCCGTGCTGCGTTATTAGTAATGAACTGCACCAACGTACCGCCCTGACGCAGCTCGTTGATCACCTCCGGCGCGCCCGGCACGGCCAAGGGTCCCCGGACCACCGTGCCGTCAATGTCGAGCAACACGGCGTCATAGCCGTCCATCGGAGCTCACCCCGGGTCCGCCCGGTCGCTGAGCTCCGCGGCTCGCTCCGCCGCGTCGGTCTCCTCCTCGGCATCGGCCTCTGCCGCCGCGACGAACCATCGGATCGCGTCTTGCTCGCGACCCGCAGCTAACAAGTTGTCTGCGTAGGCATAGCGCAGCCGAGCCTGCCACTCTTGCGATCCGGCCGCTTCCAGGTCCGGTCCCTGAAGCGCCACCACCGCCGCATCGAACTGTCCGAGGTCACGCCGCGCGCCTGCGGCCACGATGCGAAGCTCAACCGCCTCATCAGTGCTCAGTCGCCCAGCATCCGGACTCCGCGCGATCTCCAGCGCCCGCTCGGGGCGCCCCAATGCTCGCTCGCAGTCGGCGATCAGCGCCAGCTGTCCTGGGCCACCCCCTAGCCGCCGCGCGGCGCGCAACTCTGCCAGCGCTTCCGACCACTCCCCCGCGTAATATGCGGCCACACCAGTCGCCTCCCGCACCGCCGCAATCCGACTCCCCCGGCTACGGGCGAACCGGGTATGTGCCAACGCCAACACCGGATCATCATCCATAACACGCCCAGCGGCCACCAAATGGGTCGCGACGAGATCAGCGAGGCCCTTCGGCAGGGTCAACAGCTCCTTGCGAACATCGCGATCCAGCTCAGTAGGCTCCACACCCTCGGGGAGCTCCGGACGCGGCACGTCAGGGGCGTCTCGCCGCCGCGCTGCTGCGCCGTGACGGGCGGCGCCATCCCCCTCCTGAGATCCTGAGCCCGGAGATCCTACGTTCGGGCTGGGTTCCCTTGGCACGCCAAGCCTGTCCTCTCATAGTTCACCACCATAAGGGGCCCCCGGGGTGGTGGTTGGGGGCCCCTTATGGTGGGGGTGGTGTTCGGCGGTGTCCTAGTCTCCCACACCCTGGCGGGTGCAGTACCATCGGCGCTGGAGGGCTTAGCTTCCGGGTTCGGGATGGGTCCGGGCGTTTCCCGCT
>JBQTGW010000058.1:0-3545 GCA_052390495.1 Pseudonocardiales bacterium | reverse complement strand
ACCCGCGACTGCCGCAAGCCCAGGTCCGCGAGTTCGACGCCCGCCATGGCATCGCCACCCAGGCGTGGAGCCCACTCGCGCACGGCCGGCTGACCTCCGACCCCACCGTCGGCGCCGTCGCCGCGCGGCACGGCAGGACAGCGGCCCAGGTGCTGCTGCGCTGGAACCTGGAGCTGGGCAACATCGTGATCTCGAAATCCGTCACACCAGAACGCATCCGGTCAAACATTCAGGTCTTCGACTTCGAACTGACCAGCGACGACCACACCGCACTGGCGACGCTGGACACCGGAGCCCGCACCGGCCCGGACCCCGACGTCTACGGAGCATGACCCAGATCTACGCTTCCGGTGTACTTGGGGTACTCCGGTCACCCCGCGTCGGTAACGCATTACGGTGCGCTCTGAACGGGTAACGAGGAGGAAGGGACGACCGATGGCCCGCGGCGCTGGGCAAGTGGCACGCAATGTGGTGCTGGAGGATTTGCTGGAGTGGGTTCAGTGGAGTCCGGAGGACCTGGCGGAGCGGCTCAACGTGCTGGCCGTGCTGGACCTGGGAACCCAGCTGCACCTGAGGCCAGCGAGGATTATGCAGCGGGCGCCGACATCCTAGGATTCCTCAGCGTCCTGACCGGGCCACCGAACTGACCAGGGAATCACCGAGTCCTGCCGTGCGCTGGACCGGCTTAGGTGAGCGGCATGCCTCGTTTGTCACTCGTTCGGTTCGGTGTATGGGTTTCGGGAGGCGACCTCGGAGAAGCGCCGGAAATCTCGGTCGGCGGTCCAGATGATACCGACGCCGTGCTGACGCATCAGCGCAGCGATGTGCGCATCAGGAACCAGGTTCCCCCGGATGAAGTCGTGGTCGACGGTGTCCTCGTAGACCTTCCAGAACCCAGAGCCCTCCCCGGGACATCGCACGTGCGGGCGGTTGAGCAGACTCCCGAGATTGGCTCGCGCGACGTCCGGATCAAGGGGGACAGTGAGAGCTTTTGATGTTCTCAACACTAACCGGGGCGGCGCCCGATCATCCCGGCTGAGCCGTAGGGACTTGTGTCGGCTGCTCGGCCGACGACGGGTAAAAGGACAGCTGCACCTTCCCGGTCACCTTGTTGTGATCCACCAGCGCGCCGACCCCGAATACCTCCCGGATCAGCGGTGGCGCCAGCACCTGGGCCGGGACGCCCACCGCGCGCACCCGGCCATCGGCCAGCACGTAGATCCGGTCGCAGTAGCTCGCCGCCAGGTTGAGATCGTGAATGGCGGCCACGGTGGTCAGCCCCAGCCCCGCCACCAGCTCCATCACCTCCAGCTGGAACCGGATGTCCAGATGGTTGGTCGGCTCGTCGAGCAGCAACACCCGGGCCTGCTGAGCGAGCGCGCGGGCGATCAGCACCCGCTGTTTCTCCCCACCGGACAACGTGCTGAACAGCCGTCCGGCCAGTCCGGCCACCCCGACCTGGGCCAGCGCCTCGGCGACCACCTGCCGGTCGTGCCCGCTCTCCCGGTCGATCGCCCGCTGGTGCGGGGCGCGGCCCATCATCACCACGTCGGCCACGGTGAACTCGAACTCGCTGGGCCGCTCCTGCAGCACCACCGCCACCTGCTGGGCGATCCGGCGGGCCGACAGCCCGGCCAGGCAGGTGCCGTCCACCCGGATCTGGCCACCCGCCGGGACCAGCGCCCGGAAGCAGGTCCGCAGCAAGGTCGACTTGCCTGAGCCGTTCGGCCCGATGACCCCGATCAGCTCGCCCGGCCCGGCCTGCAGATCGACCTCGTCGAGGATGCGCTGCCCGGCGATCAGCACACTGACCCCGAGGACCTCCAGGCTGCTCATGCCGTGCCCCGGATCCCCAGCGTGGAGCTGCGCATCAACCACACGAAGAACGGCACCCCGACCAGCGCGGTGATCACCCCCACCGGCAGCTCCTCCGGGGCGACCAGCAGCCGGGCGAGCACATCCGCCCAGATCATGAAGACCGCACCGAGCAACGCCGCCACCGGCAGCACCCGTCGGTGGTCCGGGCCCACCACCAGCCGCACCAGATGCGGGATCATCAGCCCGACGAACCCGATCGCCCCGCTCACCGCCACCAGCAGGCTGGTCACCAGCGCCGCGACCAGGAACAGCTGCCTGCGGAACCGGGTGACGTCGACCCCGAGCGCGGCCGCGGAATCGTCGCCCATCAGCAGCGCGTTGAGCGGGCGGGCCGCCAGCAACAGGAAGACCAGCCCGAGTGCCACCGCGAGGGCAGGCAGCCCGAGGAAGCTCCAGCGGGCCTCGGCCAGGCTGCCCAGCAGCCAGTGCAGTACCGAGCGCACCGCGTTCGGATCCCGCGACTCGAAGATCATCAGACTGGACAGAGCGGAGAAGGCGTATGCCATCGCCACCCCGGTCAGCACCAGCCGCAGCGGGCTCAGCTGCCCGTCACGCTGCGCGACGGCGTAGACGACCACGATCGCCAGCACACCGCCGAGGAACGCACCCGCGGAGACGGCGTAGCTGCCCAGTGCGGTGAGGGTACCGAACAGCAGGACCGCGGTGGCGCCCATCGAGGCCCCGGAGGAGATGCCCAGCACGTAGGGGTCGGCCAGCGCGTTGCGCGCCAGCGCCTGCACCGCTGTGCCGACCACCGCCAGCCCCGCGCCCACCAGCGCACCGAGCAGCACCCGGGGCAGCCGCAACCCCCAGACGATCGCTTCTTCGACCGGCGTCGCCGACGAGGCCACCGGCAGCCCCACCCGCTCCACGATCACCTGCCAGGCGACCTGCCAGCGGATGGACACCGGGCCCAGCGCGGTGCCGAGGATGACCGAGGCCAGCAACGCCACCAGCAACACACCGCAGCTCGCCACCAGCCGTCGCCGGCCGGTCGTGGCGAACGGCCCGGCCGGCGGCGCCGCCGGCGCGGTCACGGTCCGATCGTCACGCCGTGGAACGCCACCGCGAGCTGCTCGGCGGTCTCCGCATACCGAAGGCCGGGCAGTGCGGCGTCGAACGGCACGCTGATCAGGTGGTTGTTCTGCACCGCAGGCACCCGCTGGAAGTCCGGATTGCCCTTCAGGTAAGTCATCACCTCGGTCGCGGAGTGGGTGTCATTGTCGATGATCACCAGGTAGTCCGGTGCTCTGGCGATGATCTCCTCCCGGCTCACCCGCCCGAACACCTTCGTGACCTCGGCGAACGCTTGGGTGCCGCCCGCGATCTCGATCGCGGTGCCGACCGCGCTCTGGTTGGCGTAGATCGACGGCTGGCCGTCCACCGGGCCGAAGTAGTACATCGAGACCGCCGATGGCCGTGGTTTGTCCGCCACCGCCTTCTCGACCGCCTCGATCCGGTCCCGGAAGTCGCTGATCGCCTCGGTGGCTTGAGGCTGCCGGTTGGTGAGCGCTCCGATGGTCTGCACGTCGGTGACGATGGCATCGACTACTGCGTCCGCGCCGCCACTGCCCTGCTGGCAGTACAGCGCGGCCTCGTACACCGGGATATCCAGGGCGTTGACCGCTTCGAGCGGGTCGTTGGACACCACCAGATCGGGCTGCGTC
>JBQTGW010000057.1:0-5335 GCA_052390495.1 Pseudonocardiales bacterium | reverse complement strand
GGGGGGGCGCCGGGGGCGGGGGGGGGGCGGGGGGTGGCTGGGTTGCTGGGGGGGGGGGCCCCGCCCCCACCCATTGCCGGCGGCCCCACCGCCGCGTCGCGTGGGGCCGCGACGCCTCAGGTGAGGTGTGCCGTTCAGCAGGCGGTGTAATCCGCGTGCGGAGCGATCGTGTCCTGCGCCAGTACGGTGTGGGTCTTGACGTACTGGTCCAGCGCCAGCAGATCAGCGGCCTGCTGACCCGGTGACGTCTGGAGGTGAGCCACCTCCATGTGAGTCCGCAGGGCCTTCAGCGACGTCGCTAGCCCGTCGGTGACCGTCCCGTCGAACGCGGGCTTGAACATGTCGTTCAGCAGGATGGTGTGTGTCTTGACGTACTGGTCCACCGACGCCAGATCCTTCACCTGCTGACCGGGCGAGGTCTGCAGGTGAGCGGCCTCAATGTGACGCATCATCGCGTCAAAGAACGTGGACGTCACGCAGCTGGCAGTGTCCTCCTCGACCGGGGCCGACGGCACCGAACCGTCTGCAGGCGGCACGTCCGCTCCCGCGACGAGCACGGAAGCCTTCATGTCCGGGTGTACGGCGCAGTAGTACTCGTACAAGCCGGCCATGGTGAAGGTGTAGCTGAAGGTGTCTCCTGGGTTCATCAGTTCGGACTCAAAGGTCTCCGGACCGTCGGTGACGGTCACGGTGTGTAAGGCGTCGTCGTTGTTCACCCAGGTCACGGTGTCACCAACGGCGACATTAAGTGCAGCGGGAACGAACAGGAGCCCCTCCATGCTGACGATGTGCTCGACGGGTGCCACCTGGCTCCCGCTAGCATCGGCACCGGCGTCCCCAGGAGCTGCAGGAGCTGCCTGGTGACCTCCCGAGCCGCTACTACCCGCAGGTGCATCTGGTGGTGCCATTGCATGTCCAGAGCCCGGATCAGTCTGCTGGAGTGTGGCGGCACCGTTGGCGGCGAGCTGCGACCCACCGTTCAGCGTTGTCCCAGGACCACCCAGGGCGGTGATCCCCAGCACAACCGCAGCGACCGCGGCAAGCACAGCCAGACCGGTGAACCGGCTGGATGATGCGCTGGATGGGGCGGACACCTCCTCCGGCGGCCGCTCAAGTAAGCCAATGTTGCCCATCGAAACTCCTCTCATAGTGGTGCGCGTCATAGTGGTGCGGGATCAGCGGCCAGGAATGGCCGTGACGAGGAAGCTGGTTGCCAGCAAGACGACCACGACCAAGACCGTTTGCATGGCCACCGAGTAGATGACCGGGCGCGCCACCGCGACGCCACCCCCCGGCGTCACGGTGACGTCACGGCGCCGGTCGACGTACCTCTTGGCAACCAGCACGGCCACCAGCGCCGCCCCGAAGGCCGCGACCTTGAGAGACAGCAACTGCCCATAGCCGGTACTGACGAGCTCGGCCCAGGAGCCGACGAGTCCCCAGGTGAGGACCACGCCACCGGCCACGACGGCCAGCACTGAGCCGAACACCAGCTTGGAGTAGCGAGGCAGTATCGAAGCCAGCTCCTCGGGCCGCTGCCGCGGCAGCAGGGCGAACACCAGCACCGCCAGTCCGCCTCCCCACAGGCTGATTCCGGCGACGTGGACGAAGTCGGCGATCCCCAGCACCAGCGGGCCACTCTCGGCGACGTGACCGGCCATTCCCAAGGTGCGTAGCAGAGCGGCACAGACGATCACAGCGATGACTCGCCACGCCACCGAACGGGCGGCCTCCTGGCCCCGGGTGAACAAGTCCGCCATGACGACGGTCGCGAGCACCCACAGCAACGCCTTCGCGGCCCACACTTGACCGAAGGTCGTGCCGAGTACGCCCTGCGCCACCTCCCAGCGGAACGCCTCCGCCATCGGCACGTCGTCGATCCAGGCACCATGCAGGAGGATCGCGAACAGCGTGCCGAACAGGCCGAGCACAAGCCCGGCGCCAAGCACCCCGCGAGCTCGGATGTCCTGGGTGCCTGCCGGCCAGAGCGTCGCGAGAAACGCAGTGCCTCCGACGAACAGCACAGTCCCGATGTAGTCCACCGCGCGGGCCATCACCAGCCAGGAACGGGCGGGCGAACGGGCCAGGGAATCCTGGATATCGGGCGCCATGGCAAGCAGGACGCTCATCGGATGGCTGCCTGCGGTGACCCGGCCGGTGCTGCTGGCGCTGCCGGTGCTGGCACGGCTACGAAGCCTGTGCAGCCCAGCGATCCCAGCACTGGTGCCAGCAGGGGATCTGTGGATCCGCTGGCCGGATCAACCCCGATACCAAGCGGGGAGAGCAGGGCCGCCAGCTGCGTGAGCTGGTCGCCCGGAGCTACGAGAGGAGCCTCGGCGGCGATCGGTGCCGCCGCGGGCTGTGCCGCCAGTGCGGTTGCCGCGCTGCGGCGCGCGTCGTCGCGCTGGTTGATGGTGTCGAGCAGCGGCACCAGCCCGATCACCGCAACGGTCCAGCCGTCGCCGATGGGCAGGACTGTGACCAGCTCAGTGACGCCAGGATTCACTGTTGCGCCGGGATCCACTGAGTCGGGCAGCAGGGACGTGTACGTGACCGCACCGGACGCCGAAAGGGCCTGGGCGGGTTCGGCGCCACCGAGCACCTGGGCGATCAGCGCGAGCAGCTGGTCAAGCACCCCGGGCGGACACTGCGGTGGGGCCACCACCGAGCCGGTGGGTGGTGTGGCCGGAGCACTCCCGGATTCGGGCGGGTTGCTCGGAAAGCTGCCGAAGTCCGAGTCGGAACCGGAGCCGGAACCAACGCTGGAACCGGGGCCGACGCTGGAAGCAGATCCGGTTCCGGCCCCGGACGTGCCCTGCGAGCCGGGCCGGATCCCCACCTGCGTGCCGCCGGGTCGCCTGACCCCGGGGGGCAGTGGGCCTGCAGCTGGTGGCGCGACCTGCTGGCCGCCCGGCTGCCCGGTTACCGGGGCAGCCGGGCTCACCGGTGCTGCGACGGCTGCGCCGGGCAACACCCCGAACCCGGAGGCGAACCCGAGTACGACGGTGACGGCGGCGACCATCGCCGCCGCAACCAAGTGCTCCCGGCGCAGCCCACCGAGCTGGGCGTCACCGTGTTCCGTCGGCATACTTCTATTCCCCGCTCTGGAGAGTATTCGGCGTTGGTCAGCGGATTCATGCCCAGCGAGCATTAGTCCGCTCGATCGATCACTTGGTCAGCGGTGGGAAGGCGTTGTCACCTGACAAGGCGCGACGAATCCCACGACTTCGATAGTTAAAAGCATGGATGTGTCGTTCGGATTAAGCAAGGTTCCGGAGGAGTGAACAGAACGCCATGATCGTCGTTCGTCCTGAGGAGAGTGAAAACACCGTCCAGCCGGTTCGATATAGGTGCTCTGAGCTGCGGAAACATGACTTCTTGCCGGTGTACTTCAAACTACCCGATCGGGTGAATCCGAACGCGATCTAGAACCACTGAGGAACTTGAATCGAATGTTCTCTTCATACCTTCTAAGAATGGTAGGAGAAGCTCCGCTGAACCGTTCGGGTGAACGTAAAGAAACGGAGTACACAGCGCGTGATGATCGAGCGGACTGAGCCTTACGCACGGCGGTCTGACTGCGTCGCACCAAGCCCTAGTAGAGCATGTGCGGGTAGGTGTGATCGTTCGGTGGAGCAAAGGTCTCCTTGACGACCCGCGGGCTCGTCCATCGTTGCAGGTTTGCCAACGACCCCGCCTTGTCATTAGTGCCCGACCCCCGTGAACCGCCGAAGGGCTGACGACCGACCACCGCCCCGGTGGGCTTGTCGTTGACGTAGAAGTTGCCCGCCGCGAAGCGCAGTACCTCGTGCGCCTGCACCACCGCAGCCCGCTCGGTGGCGAACACTGCGCCGGTCAACGCGTAGGGGCTGGTGGAGTCGACGACGTCGAGGATCGTGGCGTAGTCGTCGTCGGGGTAGACGTGCACCGCGAGGATCGGCCCGAAGTACTCCGTGGCGAACACCTCGTGCTGGGGATCGGCTCCGAGCAGCACCGTGGGCTGTACGAACCAGCCCTGCGTGTCGTCACACCCACCACCGGCCAGTATGGCAAGGCCCGGGTCGGTAGCGGCCCGCTGGAGGAGGTCGCGGTGCTTGGCGAAGGCTCGCGCGTCGATCACCGCGCCACCGAAGTTCGCCAGATCTGCGATATCGCCGTAGCTGAGCGTCTGGGTGGTGTCGGCAAGCTGCTCTCGCACGCCGTTCTCCCATAGCGAGCGGGCGATGTACGCCCGTGAGGCCGCCGAGCACTTCTGGCCCTGGTACTCGAACGCGCCCCGCACCAATGCAGTGACCAGTTGCCCCGGCTCGGCCGAGGGGTGCGCCACCACGAAATTCTTGCCGCCGGTCTCCCCCACGATGCGCGGGTAGCTGCGGTAGCTGTCCAGGTGATCGGCGATGGTGCGCCACAGCTTCGTGAAGGTCTTCGTGGACCCGGTGAAGTGCAGCCCGGCGAAGTCGGGATCGGCCAGGGCCACCTCGCTGACCGGTGCGCCGTGGCCAGTGACCAGGTTGATCACCCCGGGCGGCAGCCCGGCGGCCTCCAGCAGCCGCATGGTGTAGTGCGCGCTGAGCTGCTGGGTGAGGGTGGGCTTCCACACCACCGTGTTGCCCATCAACGCAGGCGCGGTGGGCAGGTTTCCGGCGATCGCGGTGAAATTGAACGGGGTGATCGCCGTGACGAACCCGTCCAGCGGCCGATAGTCCATGCGGTTCCACTCGCCGGGTGCCGAGCCCGGCTGCTGCGCCAGGATCCTGCGGGCGCAGTGCACGTTGAACCGCCAGAAGTCGATCAGCTCGCAGGCTGCGTCGATCTCAGCCTGCTGCACCGACTTCGACTGGCCGAGCATGGTGGCGGCATTGAGGATGTCCCGCCACGGGCCTGCGGCCAGGTCTGCTGCTCGCAGCAGGATCGCGGCCCGCTCGTCGAAGGCCAGCTCCCGCCAGGTCGGTGCAGCTTGCCCGGCCGCGCGCACCGCGTCGGCGACGTCGGTGGCGGTGGCCTGGGCGGTGCACCCCAGCACGTGCGCATGCCGGTGCGGGGCGACCACCTCGAACGGCTCTCCAGCCGCCATTCGCTGCGCACCACCGATGGTCATGGTCAGCTCAGCGCGCTGACCGGCCATCTCGGTGAGCGTGCGGGTGAGCGATTCGCGTTCGGGGGTCCCTGGGCCGTAGCTGCGGACCGACTCGTTACGCGGGACCGGCGTGGACGTGATCGCGTCCATGTGGACCTCCCTGTGAGTGGCGGTGGGGGCGCTAGGCACCATCGCCCCGCCCACGGGGGCGGCCCCCCCGGTGGGTGGCGCCCGGCGGTCTTGCCCCCCACGCCACAC
>JBQTGW010000056.1:0-1611 GCA_052390495.1 Pseudonocardiales bacterium | reverse complement strand
GGGCTCGGCAATCCCGGGCCGGCCTGAAACGGCTGGGCGACCTGCACTCGATCGCCACCTACCAGCGCACCACGACCTTCCGCATCCACGAACCGATCGTCATACCCGGCATCTTCCAGACCGAGGCGTACATCCGGCGGATGCTCACCTTCTGGTACGCGTTCCTCGACGCCCCCGACGACGCAAACGCCACTGTGGCCATGAAAGCCGAGCGCACCGCCATCGCCCTCAGTCCAGCCAAACGCATTGCTGTCGTCCTCGGCGAACAAGCCCTCCGCACCCGCCGCGGCACATCCTCCGAGCACGCCGATCAGCTCACCCACCTACTCTCGCTCATGCGCCTGCCGTTCGTATCCGTCGGCGTCATCCCGGCCGATGCCCAGCGATACGCCATCGCCACCATCGGATTCTGGATCTTCGACAACAACGCCGTCGCCCTGGAAACCCCCACCGCAGCGATCAAAGTGACCCGGCCGCAGGAAATCGCGCTCTACATGGCGATGTTCAACCAGCTACAGGAAGAGGCCATCTATGGCCATGACGCACGCCAACTAGTCACCAAAATCCTCGCCAGCCTATGAGACCTTTGGGATGCGGCCCAACCCATTCAATACGCGTTACCCGCCGTGCCGGTGGACGCCTGGTCGGCCAGCTGACAGTCTTCAGCTCGCTCAACGTCGAATCCGCTCGGCTGGCACACCACGGGAACCCCGACGCGGCGGCGCGGGTGGCCCACGCGGAGGCGCTCACGGCGGTCGCGCGCCGCAGCGAGCAGCTGCGCGCCGGTGAGTTGGTGAGCTTCTTGCCCTGGTGATGGACAAGCTCGACGATGCCAGCGCCGTTGTCGAGGCCGTGCCGGCCATCGACGTCGATGGCGAGGCTGGTGCAGGCGTCTTCAGCCCGTTCGGTCGCGGTGATATGCGGGTACTTAACCTCACCCAGGCGGACGAGCGTCTACTGGCCGGTGAGCCTCAACCGCTGCGGATTCTTGTGCCGGTACTGATCGAGGCATGAGCGAGCCCGAGTGGTGCATCCGCTCCGGACGACCCACCGATCGTGCCCTGCTTGCCTCGTTCACCCGCGCGGACCCCGCAGTGAGCTGGCAGGTCGACGTGGAGCAGTTCATCCGTACCCAGCTGCTCGATTGGACCTTCGACCCGCATGCCGTCAGCGGCGATCCACGGTTGCTTTGGAGCTGGCGGGGGTTGCGGCTGGCATCGCTGCCCTGGCTACCATCATTTATGCACTCAACGGTGGACGGTCTCGGCGAAGCCGTGGTGCCGCCGACCCTGAGACGGCTTCCCCGACCGAAACCGACCGCGAGAACGGACAGTAGTACCCCGAAGGTTCATCTCCGCCGCGCGGCCGACTGGCCGCCGGAAGCTGGGCGGGAGAGTCCGACCCGCAGCCAGGAGCTGGCGACCGTGAGCCCGGACTCGGTGTATCGCGGACGCTGGTGCTCCACTGGCGGTCTCGTCACTTTTGGTTACCGAGCCATCACCCGACAGTAGCTTGTTGCACACTAATGGCTATTGATGTTTAGTTGCGCCACATAGCTCTGTGTGAGAAAGGTGGCGCGGCATGGTAGGAGGCCGGTTTCGGCGGCAGCTG
>JBQTGW010000055.1:0-9501 GCA_052390495.1 Pseudonocardiales bacterium | reverse complement strand
GCTCGTCCCGTGAGACCCGCTTCCTTGCGGATCTCACGAAGACGGCCGCCAAGAGCCTCCCGGGCGCGCTTGGCCGGGCTAGTCGGGCCGGTACTCACTGTTGGGGATGGATAGCTTCCACACCTGCTCGAAGGATGTCCGACACAACTCGATCGCGCTGCGATCCGTTGTTCTGTAGCGGTCCACCACGAGTCCGCTGGCGGCGAAGATCAAGAAGATCACAACCTCGTCGTCGAACAACCAGAAGTCATTGCCCGGCAGCGCCACGGTGGATACGCGGCGTCGCGGAACCCAGCGGATGTCCTCGCCTACTTCAACGTACAGGTGGGTGTCCTTCAACACCCACTTCTGGTAGTTTGAGATTGGCTCTGACACGATACGCGCACGCCGGAACACTTTGCCAGCCCGCGTTTCGACGCCTACCAGATCAAACCACGGCTGGAGCCAATCGGCGTCGTCCGGCTCACCAGCCTCCCACTTGCGAAGATGCGGTATTTCCTCAGCTGTGCCGTAGGAGTCTCGCATCTCCAGATGGAGCGCTTCCCGCTTGAATAACGTGAAGTGCGCATCAAACTCTTCATACGTAATGCTGTCCATCTAGGCTCCAACGAGCGCTACGATCGCGGACCGCGCCACTTCAACACAGGTTTCATGATCGGAAATGTCCATCTGCCCCAGCGCTTCAGTGTCCGTCACACGCAAACCCTTGATGATGTAGTTGCCGTTCTCTGTGATATGCATGATAGGTGGGACAAGGTTCACCACATCGCCGCTGAGCCCGTCCTTGGCGAGGTGGGTCATGAGCGCGGCTGGCACTTCAACGATCGTCTCCTCGTCGCGTAACACGATCATGGCCAGGATCTCCGGGTCGGTGACGATATACCCCTGCACTACGTATGAGTCGCGGTCGGTGGCGAACAAGGTCGGTGACTGCTTCGGCTGAGATTCCTTACCGAGGAATGTCAGGAGCATCGCTGCCCTCCTGTCAAAGAAAGTGCTGGTTGTTGCAGGCTGCCTAGCTTCGCCCCTCGCCGCTGCGCCTGTCAAGGGGCTGACGCTCGGCCCCCCGTGCAAGGACAGGTACAGCGGCGATCCGTCTGTGGTGCGCGGATCAGGCCCAGCAGGTCGACAGTCGGCGATCATGCATATAGATAACTGCAACCTTTTGCAACATCCTTGGTTCAGTACCAGCGACTCTCTAGGGTCACGCATGGGAACGGGCCGGTCACAGCATGACAGCCGAGACTCAGAAGAGGGCAAGACCCCACGGTCATCATCGAACACGAGATGGTGGGAGGCGTTCAAAGCCCACTTGCCGTCATGGAGCAGCCGTGGATGGTCGAGGCCTGTCCAGCCCCGCCACTGAGCCTGTTCGTCACCGCCAGACATACCTACCCAAAGAGGAAAGTGCGTGGAACTGCACAGCGACATCGAATCCTACCGGAGGTTTTCGCGTTCCGATCTGGCCAGCTGAGGCGTATCAGAATGCGCCCCTGCGGTGGCAGTGACCATCCGTTAGCGCACCGGCGGCGACGCAGATCACGCCCTGGTTCGCGTTCCCTGTCGGTCAGCAAGCATCGGGCGGTGCGGGCGTGATGCGCTGGTGTGTGGCCTCGCTCGCTGACGGCGACACACACCTCGCCGAGCCTGGGGCACCCGGGCAGACGGTCACCGCGCACTGTGATGGCAGGCAGTTCTGTCCTCTGGCGATCCTGCCCGGCGCAGCACCGGACCAGGATCAGGTCTGCCCTGCCTGCCGCGCAGATCAGCCGAGCCTGGCGACCCAGACCCGTCGAACCACGCCTGAAAGGTGACCACGTGAGTCCATTCCAAGACACGAACGTCAGCACTGCCGACCAGACCGCACAGGCTGATGCGTTGCGCGTCGCGATGGTCGCCGAGCTGCGCGAGCTGGGGGTGATCCGTAGCGATAGGGTCGCCGCGGTCGTCGGCAGCGTGCCTCGATGTGCTGTCCCATACCTCGTGCCACACAAGCTTGAGCAAAACCGAAATACTAGCGCTGGCCGAAGTTATCGATATCTCTGGACTTCACCACGGAACCATGCCCGTCGACCTCGTAGAGGATCTTATGGCGTCGGTTGAAATCGGGGAGGCCGAGTTAGTGCGTCTACTTCACCAGGGATGAGCTAGTTATTGAGAACATGCTGCTCCTGGTCATTTACCTGACCACACTAGGTGGGACAGGAACTCAGCGCTGGCTGGCCCGGAGCACTCAGCGACACACCCCAACGGGAACCACCCGATCACGAAATGTGTGTCCGATTCAGTTTCATCCGTCGTCGCCACGAACAGCTTCTCACGGAGAGATGAGTCTCAAACCTGGCATACCCTCGAAATGCTTAGTGTTGTGGCTAATCAGCGGAGCGTCGTAAAATATTGCGGTGGTCGCAATCCAGAGATCGTTCGTATGGTCACTATTGCCCAATGGATGGCCAATCTTACGCGCTTGAGACTTCAGAGTCCCCCACAGCTTAGCCAGTTGTGGATTGTACGGCGCGACCAGGTAGACCTTGATTGCGGCCTCTAACTGCTTGACTTTTCGTTCTCCCCAGTTTGCATGGCTGGCCCCGAAGTGAACTTCAGCCACAGTCGTAAAGGACAGCACAGGAACATTTCCTCGAATGTAAGGCTCATAGGGAGTTCCTTGTGGGCGATTCTGCCAGATGAACGAAAATACATCGGTGTCCACGATCACGTATGAAGCCACTCGGTCACCGCGCCGATCTGATAATCTCAAGGAAGCTGTCGAAGTCCTCTATAGGCTCCCCCCTCAGCTGTGAGATATCTACAAGTGGCGAGACTCCCTGTTGTCGAGCGATCTCGTCTAGCGAGCTGGTGGTCGATGTTTCAACACCTTCAATTTCAAGCAAATGGAGTACTCGAACCGTGACACCATCCGGTTGCATCTCTGCTACCCCACCTGCGATGACGAATGAGTCAATAAGATCGAGGACTGCCTCACGCAACTCATCATTGAGGTCACAAGATACACTTCCCGAATGAGTATCAATTCGACATCTCAAGCTAAGCGGGTCGAAGTCGCCCATGTGTAAGCGGCCAACTATTGTAAGCTCCTGCTGCGAACTACTCTTCTGAGCTTGCTGCAAGACATGCCGCACTTCCGCGTCAAGCGCAAAATAGGCGCGTTCTCCAGAAAAGAACTCGATCCGGCTAATATTTCTGTTGCTAATACCGCCGCAGAGCGTAACGAGACCGTTGATGATTGCAGGATTAAAGAACTCCGGCAGACTAAATGGGTCTTGCTTTAAGCTGCCGAGCCCACTCACAAGCACATTAAAAGAATCTGTCAATAAGTCGTCGAGTGCCTCATTCTCCGGGCGCTGAAGATCGAGCACAGCCGACCCTCTCCTGAAGCCGACGAAGTCCACCCTTACTGCGTCTGCAATCTCTCTTGGAAATCGCCCCGGACGTTTGTGTCCGACAACAATCGAATATGCAATTCGCTCCAGTGTAGCCTGGAAGCCAGACGCGATACGGGCAAGCTCGCTGAGCGACAGCCTGCCGTCCTGCGTGGCAGGACCCGATGCCCTGATGCTTAGCGATTCAAGCTGCTCATGGCTTGGACTAGGCACGGTGCACCTCCTCTACCGGTGGATACCCAGCGTAACTCAAGTTTCAGACATTTTCGCATACCTCAGGACTGGCAGGGATCGACCTGCCAGTGCCTCGGTCGCCGTGGCCACCCTGGGTCGGGCCTCACCTTGGTGGCTCGACCAGTTGTCACTTTGCCTTGATCTGGCGTATCACCTCGCGGTCCCGATCAGAGCGCAGCGCACCGATCGGGGTGCCGGACAGCGACTCCTCCGCGGTGAACAGCCAGCGCAGAATCTCCTCGTGGGAGTAGCCAGCGTCGCGCAACAGGGTGATCGTGCCGGGCAGCCCCTTGACGACCTCATGCCCACTGAGGAAATCAGCAGGAACCACCACCACGCCGTCGCGGCGTAGACCCAGCAGTTGGCCGTAACGCAGCATCTGGTGCACCCGGGTTACCGGTAGGCCGAGCCGCTTGGCCACGTCGGGTAGCGGCAGCACCACCACCTCGGGATCGAGCACGTCCAGGGCGATCGGGAGGTCGCTCTCGCTGGTCTTGGGGGCACTGGTTGCCGCTGCCGACCCTAGTTCGTCGAGCCTGCGCCGCAGCTGCTGCAGTGCCCGCGCCCGAGTGGGTCCGATGCTGCCGATCGGGATGCCGGCGGCGCAGGCGAGCTCGTCGTACGGTCGGGGGTCGTCACTGAACAGCGCGTGCAGCAGAGTCCGCTGGCGAGGCGGCAACTCCTCGATGAGCTTCCCCAGCGTCCGTGCGATGTCGGCGAGCCGACTCGGTCGCGCATACCCGCACGGACGCCGGTGTGGGGGAACAGTTCGTCCTCCACATCGACGCCACCGCGCTCGCACTGAGCAAGTCGGCCGACGCCGCGCCACAGATGAACTTCATGCTCTCCGGATTCAGCCTTCAGCGACGGAGCACCGCGCGTTCGGCGTGACCACCAGCGATGACTCGAACGCACTAGACCCCGACGCACCGGGCCGGGCCGTGGTCAAAGCGTTCGTACATTTGACGGATGACCCGTGAGGTACATATCCCATACACCCTCAGCCAGGACGAGACCGGTTGGTGGTGCGCTCACGCCGCTCTCCCCGGCGGGGGAGCCAATGGGGAAGGTCAGTCCCAGAGCGAGGCCCTGACCGACCTCAGGAGCGCCCTAGAGGGTTGGTTTCAGGAGTTCGGAGTGCCTGAGCAGTTGACCATTACGCTAGATGTCGCCTGATGCCACCTGTACCCCAGGTGCGCGGCGGCAGGGTAGTCAAGGCACGGGAGTAGGCGGGCTTCGTCCTCGCTCGCGTCCGTGGCAAACCTCGTCCGGGGTACTGGCCGGGTCCAGGGTCAACACGAGCTGGCGGCCATGGCCGCGCGCCACGTGATCGGCAGCCGCATCAGTTCCCGTGGCGGTGGTCCTCGTCATCCCGAAGCGGGAGGCAACCCGATGAGGTAGGCCCAGAGCTCCTCAAATCTGCTACGTTAAGCGCCTCAAAAACGCTCCGTAAGGACTCCGAAAAATGCTATCCGACGGGCTCGTTCCGCGGCGGGCGCGGCGTGAGCTGGAGGAGACGCTGCAGGTCCTGCGGGTGGCAGTGCTCAACGGACCTCGGCAGGCCGGGAAGACCACGCTCGCCAAGCAGCTCGTGGCCGCCACCGGCGGGTCGTTCGTCACGCTGGATGATCCGGCGACCCTGCAGGCATGCCTGGGGGATCCCCGGACCTTCCTCACCGCGTACCGCAAACCGCTGGTCGTCGACGAGTTCCAGCTCGGCGGGGATGTGCTGCTCAGGTCGGTCAAGAGCATCGTCGACGAGGACCTCAGCCGCGGTCAGTACCTGCTCACTGGATCGACGAGGTTCCTGACCGTGCCGTCCATCTCGGAGTCGCTGGCCGGCCGGGCCGGAATCGTCGATCTCTGGCCGTACACTCAGGGCGAAATCGAGCGCTGCGGGGAGACCGGTGACGGCTTCCTGACCCAGCTCCTGACCCCGGACGTGCCGGTCCGGCAGCTCGTCGGCGACTTGCCGACTCGCCAGGCCTATCTCGCCCAGATCTGTGCAGGAGGCTTCCCGGAGGTCCAGCAGCTACGCTCGTCGGCGCAGCGTCGGCGTTGGTTCGACGCCTATATCCGCACGGTGATCAGCCGGGACGTCCCGGGTATCAGCCGCGTGCAGCATGTCGCGGAGCTGCCCAAGCTGCTGGGTGCGCTCGCTGCGACGACCGGGCAGCAGCTCGTCGTGGCGCGTCTCGCCGAGAAGGTGGCGCTGGCGCGGCAGACGATCGACAGGACTTACCTTCCGCTGCTGGAGACGGTGTTCATGGCAGTCCGGCTGCCCGCCTGGTCGCGGAACCTGCTCTCCCGGGTCACCCGCCACCCCAAATCGTATGTCGCTGACAGTGGAGTCGCGGCCCACCTGCTGCGGGTCGACGAGGGAGCCCTGGCGGATCCGATGAGTGCGGCGGTGGGGCCGCTCGTGGAGACCTTCGTCGTGAATGAGCTGATCCGTCAGGAGTCCTTCGGTGAGGCGCGGGTCCAGCTCTCGCACTATCGGACCCACGACGGTGTCGAGGTGGATGTGGTCGCTGAGATGACCGACGGGCGCGTGGGGGGAGTTGAGGTCAAGGCGTCGGCGACGGTGAAGCTTGCGGACTTCCGACATCTCGCCCAGCTCCGTGACCTGCTCGATGCCTCCGGCGGGCACTTCGTCCGAGGAATCGTTCTTTATACCGGCGACCAGGTCCTGCCCTTTGGTGACCGGCTGGTGGCAATGCCGCTCGCCAGCCTGTGGATGCCGCCCGAATGAGCCGACGAGAGGCATTCCTGGGATCATGCCGTTACTTGACCCGGACCTCCACGCCTGACCATGTCGGTCATCGGGCTGGTCGCAGTCCCAGGAGAGAAGCCAGGTGGCGGGGCGGGGGTGAGCCGTGGGCCAGCAGCGCGTCGTGGCGCTGGCGGGTGGACCAGCCGGGATGCTCGGCCGCGAGCCGGTCGGCGAGGTCGGCGACCTCGGTGTAACCGACGAAGTACGTCGAAAGCTGCGTGGAGGTCAGCAGCGCGCGGCGCCACTTCCCCACCGCCTCACCCTGCTCCTGATGGCCCCGCTCGACCATCAGGCGCATCGCCTCCTGCCGGGTCATGCCTCGGGTGTGCACCCGCACGTCGAGGATCGCGTTGATCGTCATGCGTAGCTGCATCTTCAGTTGCTGCATTCGCACAGCGTCGCCGCCGAATCCGTGATCGGCCATCAGTTCCTCGGCGTAGACGGCCCAGCCCTCGACGAACGGCTCGTTCCAGAACGCGGCCCGCATCGGCGTGCTCGCCTCGAAGCGGCGCGCGTGCCCGAGCTGCAGGGCGTGCCCTGGCATCGCCTCATGGACCGTCAGGTTGCGGATCATGTGCGCGTTGTACTCGCGGAAGAAGGACTCGACCCGCTCCGGCGGCCAGTCCCCAGGGGTCGGGGAAATCGCGTAGAACGTCGGCAACGGCGCGGTCTCCAAGGGCCCCGGCGGCTCGCAGTACGCGACCGAGACGCCGCGGTGGATCTCCGGCATCACCACGATCTTGATGGGGTCGTCGTGGACGGTGACCAGGTCGTGCGCCAGGACGAACTCGGTGGTCTCGGCCAGCGTCGTCTGCGCCAGGGCGACGACCGTCTCGTTGTCCGGGTGGTCCCCCGCGAGCTGGTCGAGCACGTCGCGCACCTGCCCCGGCCGGGGAATGCCGCCGTCGAGGCGGGCCGCGACCTCAGCGATCTCCTCCTCGATGCGCGCCAGCTCGGCCTCGGCGCGGACAAGGACCTCCTCCGGGGTGCTGGGCGTGTCCAGGGTCAGCACGAGCTGGTGGGCGAAGAGCTCCGCGCCCAGCCGCGGGTCTCCGATGGCGTCGTCGCGCCGCTCGGTGAGCCAGGTCAGGTGCTCCTCGATCGCGCTGGCGGCCGCCTCCAGGACGGGTTCCAACCCGGCCCGCGCGGACCCGGCCGTGCGCAGCGCCGGCTCGACCTCCGTGGCCAGCAACGTGCGGGTACCGACGAACTGCTCGATCGCGGTCTCCAGGTGCACCTCGGGCATGTCGCGCAGGCTTGCCCGGGACTGGGCCAGCGCCGCAGGGATGGCGGCCAGCCGACCACCGAGCGCGCGCAACCGGTCCGGGAGTGGAGCGTAGTCACGGGCCAACAGCAGGTGCAGGGCCTCGCCGGGGTTCGCGTACATCGGATTCCACTCGTGCTCGCGCAGCTCGGTCAGCTCGAACGCGCGCGCCGCCAGTCCCCCGGCGAGGATGTCGCGGTCCACCCGGTCGGCCAGGTCCAGCCCGCTGACGTCCAGGGCGTCGAGGGCGGCCAGGCGCACCCGCAACGCGCCCAGCTCGGCCGCCACGCCGTCGGGGCTGCGGTCCTCCAGCCGGTCGTCGAACCGGTGATCACCCAGCGTCGTGGCGATCACCGGCGAGCAGGCGAGGTACTCGTTCAGGATCTCCGCGGCGAGGGCGCGGAACGCGGCGGAGGGAGATTCCGCTGAGGTGACAGCCGTCATGGCCGCGAGGCTATCGCCGCCGGGGCGAACCGGTGCTTTCCTCGTCGCGCTCGTCCGGGATGCCGTCGTCGTCGGTGTCGGGCAGCAGGGGGTCGATCCGGCCCGCCCGGACGGCCTCGAGCTGGGCAGCCAACGCGATCCCGGCGAGCAGGGCGACGCCGGTGAGGTTGGCCCACAACAGCAGCGCCATCATCGCGGTGAGCGGCCCGTAGGTGTCGTCGAAGTTGTCGGCAACGGAGATGTACAACCCGAGCAGGGCGGACACGACCAGCCATCCCAGCACGGTCACCCCGGCCCCGACCGCCAGCCAGGATAGCCCGGGTTGCCGCCGCCGCGGGGCGTACCGGAACAGTGCGGTCACCGCGGCGAACAGCGCACCGAGCCCCAGCGGCCATCGCAGCACGTCCCATACGGTCTCGGCCGCGTCTCCCCACCGGTAAACCTGCTCAATGGCCTCTCCGAACGCCTCCCCGGCCACGATGCACAGCAGCCCGACGGCCATGGCGACGCCTGCGGTCGCCGTCAGCACCATCGCTCGGCCGTACTTGCGCAGGATCGGGCGATCCCGTTCCGTGCCGTAGATGCGGTTGGCGCCGCGCTCAAGCTGCGCGAACGCCGAGGTGGCCGCAAGGAAGGCGGTAACCAACCCGAGGACGACCACGACCTCGCCCCGCTCGCTGGCCTCGTCGGCCGCGTCGCCCCGGATGATGACCTGCCGAAGCAGGTCATCACTGCTGCCCGGCGAGATCGCCACCACTGTGCGCGCCACGACCTCGGCAAACGACTCCGCGCCCAGGGCCGTCACGAGGCCCGCTCCGGCGATGACCAGCGGCACCGCCGCCAGCGCGAGCTGCAACGCGAAGGCGCGGGCATGACTGAACCCGTCGCCGTAGCGGAAACGGAGGAACGCCGCAGCGAACAGGCGGCCGAGGTGATAACGCCGCACGGTGTGCCAGGCGTCGTCGGCGGAGAGCTCCGCACCGTCCATGAACTCGGTCTCCGGGACCGGGCGCACCGAACTCACCTCACCACAGTATCGGCATGAGCTGCCGTAGAAAGGTCGCTGGGTCGCGGACAGCACCACTCACCGTGGGGTTGTAGCGAGTGCGTGGCTGGGGTTGGCTCGCGGTCAGCTGCGGAGCACCGTCTTGTCGGGAAAGCCAGCCAGGTAGCGGGCGAGGGCGAGCGTCTCGGGCACCCAGAAAGGTAAACATTCAGCTCGTGTGCTCAGTGTTCCTGCGGGGTGCTGCTGGGTGATGGTTTGTGAGATGGGTCTGTCTGGCCCTGGTGTGAGTGCTGTGGGCGCGGTGTGATGCTGGGGTGCCCGCTTTGGAGGAGATGTCGCGCGATGGGCTGATCGCGCTGGTGGGTGAGCAGGCTAGGCG
>JBQTGW010000054.1:0-3599 GCA_052390495.1 Pseudonocardiales bacterium | reverse complement strand
TCGTGCTGGGGCTCGGCGTGGACGCGCTCGCCCTGTCCGCCCTTGTCCTGACCGTGGTGGTGATCGACGACGACGTGTTCACTGAGGTGTTCGGCGAGGCGGTGCGGTTCAACGAGGAAGGCGAGATTGTGGCGGTCGATGGCTGCCCGCCTACGGATGGGATTCCTTTCACGGAGGCGGCCGTGCGCCGGATGCTGGAGACCGAGCCGATGGCCGCGCTGGGCGCAGCCTGTCTCGCGCTCGCCTGGCGGCATCGCGACGCGCTGGGAATTTAGCGTCGGAGGGGTACCAGGCCAGGGCAACGTCAAGATTACTGATTGTCCCAAACGGTAACCCACTGCAACATCCGCCCAGGCCGGTCGCGGGGTGCTGGGCACGACTCAGCGGCACCTCAGCCTGATCGAGACGGGGCAGCGGCCGGTGTCGCTGGAGCTGCGCCGCAAGATGGTCACCGAACTGGGTATCGCGGCCGAGGAGCTGGGCTTGTCGTCCGGGTGCACCCGGGGGCTGGTGTCGTCGGACGATGTCGGCCCGGAGATTGCGGCCAGCCAACTGCGGTGGCGTAATGAGCGGCGTTGGCTCAACCAGCACTGATCGGAGCTGGCGAAGTTAGCGGTGCAGCTCTATCCGACGGAGTACCGGCTGACGCGCACTGCTCTGCTGGCGCCTCCCGAGTGGCTGGCGGCCGAACCCATGGAGCTGGGCGTGCTGGCGTTGCGACTCGACGATGAGCCACAGACCGTGGTGGTGGATGGGTCGGAGCCGGAATCCGAGGCAACGCGGCCGCTGCGCGCTGCGGGGTTGCGCTTTGAGCGGTACACCTCGGCGATGAAGCACCTGAGCCCGCCTGCGTTGTTCAGCGGAGGGCCGGGTTATCGGTTGCTGGATTTTTCGTTGCCCTCGCGGCGATTGGAGTTCGGATTGGCGACTTACTTCGACAAGATCGACGTGTGCGAGGCGCTCGGGCATGAGCTGGCTGCGGTGTGTCTGGCTGAGGGGTTGCCGCGCTCAGCGGAGTCGTTGCGTGGGTGGTTGCCGTTCCGGGAGTTGGTCGGTGATCCGTTTGACCTGCGTCGCCGTGCGGTGATCCCGGGAATCGCCACGTTGACGATCCGGTTGCGTCGCTACCCGGCTGAGCCGTCGTTTCTGCTGCATTGGCGTGATCCAGCGAAGGTGGCTGGTGGCGGGGGGACCTACGGCGTCATTCCGCAAGGTGAGTTCGAGGCATCCAGCATGGGGTTGTGGGATCGGCGCAATGACTTCGATCTGTGGCGCAATATGGTGCGGGAGCATTCTGAGGAGTTGCTCGGTGAGCCGGAGCATGACGGCACCCGCAGCCAGTCGATCGACTACGAGAGGTGGCCGCTGTTTCAGCGGCTTCAGCAGGCTCGGGCCGATGGCTCGGTGGGAGTGTTCTTCCTGGGGCTCGGTCAGAATGCGCTTACCCTCACCGCCGGTGTCCTGACCGTGATGGTGATCGACGACGACGTGTTCAGCGAGGTGTTCGGCTCGACGGTGCGGTTCAACGAGGAAGGCGAGATAGTCGCGGTCGGCGGTGGGACCCCGGCCAAGGGAGTCCCGTTCACCGAGGCCGTGGTGCGCCGGATGCTGGAGACCGAGCCGATGAGCCCATCAGGCGCGGCCTGCCTTGCCCTGGCCTGGAAGCATCGCAATTCCTTGGGCCTGTAGTGGTGCCGCTCCCCGAGCACGGCCACATCCCCGGAACCACTGAGATCTCGGCCGCTGGCCGGTCCAGCCGGGAACGCTGTTGACCGCGGCACCGTCGATCCGGTGGAGTGATCGGTGTGACGAGACGCGTGGTGGTCGTCGGCGCAGACGCGGCCGGAATGAGTGCGGCGTCGCAGGCGCTGCGTCGAGCAGGGCGAGATGCGCTGGAGGTGGTGGCCTTCGAGCGCGGGCCCCACGTGTCCTACTTGGCCTGCGGTATTCCTTACTGGGTCTCTGGTGAGGTCGACGGTCCGGAGGCACTCATCGCGCGCAGCCTGGCCCAGCATCGGGCGAACGGCGTCGACCTGCGGCTGCGCACCGAAGTCACCGAGATCGACCTGGACGCCCGCAAGCTGAGCGTGGCTCCGCTCGACGGCGGCGTGAGCTACCAGGTGGGTTTCGATGATCTCGTGCTCGCGACCGGCGCGGTCCCGGTGCGGCCGGAACTGCCCGGGGTCCGTGCGCCCGGTGTATACGGCGTGCAGACCCTGGACGACGGCACCGCACTGCTGGCCGGGCTGGCCGAGCGGCCACACCGGGCGGTCGTGGTCGGCGGCGGGTACATCGGGATCGAGATGATTGAGGCGATGGTGCGGATGGGAATCACCGTGCGTACCGGCACTCCGGTGTCGGGTTTCGAGACCGGCGCTGCCGGCCGGGTGAATGCCGTGATCACCGAGGGGGGCGGCTTCCGGCGGACATCGTGGTGCTGGGTCTCGGTGTGCGGCCGTCGACCGAGCTGGCCCGCGCGGCCGGACTACCCTTGGGCGCGGCCGGTGGCGTGCTGACCGACCGGGCGGATGAGGGTCTCTGGCTACGACGGAGTGTGGGCGGGCGGTGACTGCGTAGAGGTGGTCAACCGGGTCTCGCAAAGTCGGATGCATGTCGCCCTGGGTACCCACGCCAACAAGCACGGCCGGGTGATCGGTACGAACCTGGGTGGCGGCTATGCGACCTTCCCCGGTGTAGTCGGCACCGCAGTCACCAAGGTCTGCGACCTCGAGATCGGCCGGACCGGGCTGCGGGAGGCCGAGGCACGCGCGGCCGGGTTCGAGCCGGTGAGTGTGCGCATCGAGTCCACCACCCGGGCCGGTTACTTCCCGGGTGCCGCCCCGATCACCGTCAAGATGATCGCCGAACGCGGCACTGGGCGGCTGCTCGGCGCGCAACTCGTCGGCCGGGAGGGAGCGGCCAAGCGAGTCGATATCTGCGCTCTTGCCGTCTGGAACGAGATGACCGTCGAAGAGCTGACGGGAGTGGACCTCGGCTACGCGCCCCTCTTCTCTCCGGTCTGGGATCCCGTCCTGGTGGCGGCGCGCAAAGCGGCCGCAGCGGTCTGAAGTGTGGGGCTCAGGCAATGCCCATGGACCGGCAATGCCCATGGACCCTCAGACGATCACGAGGGGGACAGTGTCGTCCAGATGTGCGAGATCGCCCGGATCGCTGGTGACTGCGTGGTATCCGTGGCTTCGGGCGCAGAGCACCACGCTGGCGTCGATGACATCGGTCGTGCCGGTCCGGCCGCACAGCTCACCCGCCGTCCGTGCCACTGTTCCGTCCAGTGGATGTAACACGGGTCTGTCGCGTCGGGCGCGGAGAAAACTGGCGAGCCGAGCTTGCCGGATGCCTCCGCGCCAGGCTTGGGCCAGTGCCCCCGCCGGAATGACGATGGGCCAGTCATGTGCGCGAGCTCGTCGCAGCAGTGCTCGGATGTCCTCATTGCCGCGGTCGATCGCGATGAGCGCACCGGTCGTCAGGTCCGGATCGCGCACCGGCCCCCGGCCACCGAGCCGCCGGTTCTGATCGCGGACCACACTCGAATCAGCCACGACCTCGGCTGGGCCCCCCGTAATTCGGACTTGCCGACGATC
>JBQTGW010000053.1:0-7159 GCA_052390495.1 Pseudonocardiales bacterium | reverse complement strand
TCAGTGCGAGTGTCGCCAGCGTGGCGATCATGGCGACACGACGTAAGGGCATCCAGAACTCCACTCCATCGAGCGCTTTCTGCTGCATCCTGACTGCGGAGTGTCGCCATGGCAAGCCGTTTGGTGCTGCCGCAGCGTTCTGAGGTTGTCGAGATAAATTCGCTATTGCATCTTAGTTGCTACTGTGCGTAAGGTCGCTGCATGTCACCGTTCACTCGTCAGAGCGTCTCGATCGCGCTCTGTGCCCTCGTGTTGCTCGCCGCCTGCAGCGCACCGTCTGGTACCTCCGCCGCCCCTGCCGACGGGCTGGTACTCGCCGACGAGTACGAGCCAGACAGCCTGCACCCGTTGCTCGGCTACGGCGTAGAGGGTGCGTCCAGGGTTTTCGACGGGCTGGTCGCGCATGACGCCGACCGGCGGCTGCAGCCCGCGCTGGCCACGGAGGTGCCCAGCCCTTCGGCCGACGGGCGGTCCTGGACCGTCCGGCTGCGCGACGGGGTCACCTTCCACGACGGGTCGAGTTTCGAGGCCGCTGACGTGGTCGCCACCTACCGGGCGCTCCTCGACCCGGCCACCGCGTCCACCGAGACGACCACCTATTCGATGGTCACCGGAGTGAGTGAACTCGACCCGCGCACGGTGCGGTTCGATCTGGCGTTTCCCTATGCCGCGTTCGGCCACCGCCTGACCCTGGGGGTGCTGCCCAGCGAGGCGCTGGTCGAGCCGGGGCTCGCCGAGAAGTCGTCGCTGACCACCCAGCCGATCGGCACCGGCCCCTACCGGCTCGCCGAATGGCGCAAGGGCGAGCGGATGGTGTTCGAAGCCAACGACTCCTACTGGGGCGGGGCGCCCCAGGCGCGCCGGATCACCGTCGTCTTCGCCACCGACGACAACACCCGGGCACAGCGGATGACCGCAGGGGAGTTCGACGGCACCGTGCTGCCGCCCGGCCTGGCCCGCACCTTCGACGGCCGCGACGGCTACACCGTGATCAGCCACCGCAGCGCTGACTACCGCACGATCATGCTGCCGACCGGCAATCCCGTCACCGGGGACCCGGCGATCCGGCTGGCGCTCAACCACGCGGCGAACCGGCAAGGCATGATCGACGCGCTGCTCAGGGGTGAGGGGGAACCCGCCTACACCCCGATCGCCCCCTCGCTGTCCGACTATGCCGACCCGAGCGCCATGTTCGCCCACGATCCGAACCGGGCCGGTCAGATCCTGCAGGATGCGGGCTGGGTGCCCGGACCCGACGGCGTGCGGCAGCGGGCGGATCAGCGTGCCGCCTTCACGCTGATGTACCCGGCATCGGACACCGTCCGCAAGGACCTCGCCCAGGCATTCGCCTCCGACGCCCGCGCGGTCGGTATCGACGTGCGCCTGGAAGGGCTGGGTTGGGAGGCCATCGAACCCCGGATGGGCGCCGACGCGCTGGTGCTCGGAGGCGGTAGCCCCTTCGACCCCGATCTGGCCAGCTATGCGCTGCTGCACTCCTCGTTCGCCGCGGACGGGTTCAACAATCCCGGCTCGTATGTCAATCCGGAGGTGGACGCCCCCCTCGACACCGCCCGGCGCAGCACGAACCCCGCCGAGCGCGCCCAGGCGTACCGCGAGTTCCAGCGGGCCTACGTGGAGCAGCCGGGCATGGTGTTCCTGGTGTTCCTGCGCCACACCTACGCGATCCGCGGGTCGATGCAGGAGTACCAGTCCCGGGGCTATCAGGAGATCGTCGAACCGCACAGCCACGGCACCGGGTGGGGACCGTGGTGGAACCTGGAGGACTGGAGCGTTTCACCATGACCCCGGTGCGCGCGGCCGCGGGAGCGGTGAGCCGCGGCCGCGCGGTACTGCAGATGGTGGGGCGCCGGCTGGTCTTCGCGGTGCCGGTGCTGGGGCTGGTGGCCTTGGCGGTGTTCCTGCTCGGTGCCGCGTCGCCGTTCGACCCGATCTACCAATACTACGGGGTCGGGATCTTCACCGCGTCCGACGCCGATGTGGCGCGGGTGCGCGACACCCTGAACCTGGATGCGCCGGTGCTCGTCCAGTTCGGCCAGTGGCTCGGCGGCCTGATCAGCGGTGATCTGGGCACCAGCCGCTCGTTGCGCCAACCGGTGGCCGAGGTGCTGGCCGAGCGGGTGCCGTGGTCGCTGCTGCTGACCGCTACCGGGCTGGCGCTGGCCGTGGTGCTGGCCCTGATCCTCGGGGTGCTCACCGCGTGGCGCCAGGGCGGCTGGCTGGATCGCGCGGTGACGGCGAGCGCGCATGCCTTGGAGGGATTGCCCTCGTTCGTGCTCGCGCTGGTGGCGATCGCGGCGCTGGCGCTCGGACTCGGATGGTTTCCCGCCGGGGGGCTGACCGATTCCGGGGCGGACGCCACCTTCGGGCAGGTGGTCCGCCACCTCGTGCTGCCCGCGGCGGTACTGGGGGTCTCGCAGGCGCCGTGGCTGGTGCTGCACCTGCGAGCGTCGTTGCTCACTGCGCTGGCCGAGGACCATGTCATCGGGGCGCGTTCCCGCGGGCTGGCCGAGCACGTCGTGGTGCTGCGCCACGCGCTGCCCACCGCGCTGCTGCCGATGGTCACCCTGCTCGGCGCCCGGTTGCCGGAACTGGTGACCGGGGCGGTGCTCGTGGAGGTCGTGTTCTCCTGGCCGGGTATCGCGTCCGCTGTGGTCTCCGCCGCGCTGGACGTCGACTTCCCGCTGCTGGCCGCGGTCACCCTGCTGACTACCGCGACGGTCCTGCTGGGGGCGCTGCTGGCCGATGTCGCGGTCGCGCTGCTCGATCCGAGGGTGCGGGCCGATGGCTGAGCTCAGCGCTCCGACGATCACCAGACCCGCGTCCGCCGCGGCCGGCTGGCGCTCCGCGGCGCGGCGGCGGGCGGGAACGCCACGTGGCCGGGGAGCACCGATCCGCAGCCGCGTGCGGCTGTTCGGTTCCTTGGGTGCCCTGGGCCTGCTGGTTGCGGCCGCGGTGCTGGTGCCGTGGCTGGCGGGACTGGACGACCGCCTCGTCGACTACACAGCTGTGCGGCTGGCGCCCAGTCCCGCGCACCCGTTCGGAACCGATGAGGCGGGCCGCGATCTGCTGGTCCGCTCGCTCGCGGGGCTGCGGGTCTCGCTGCTGGTGGCGGTGGTCTGCGCGGTGGTCTCCACCCTGCTGGGCACCGTGCTCGGCGCGGTGTCCGGCCTGGCCGGAGGCTGGACCGACCGGTTGCTCATGCGGCTGGTGGACGCGGTGAACGCGGTGCCGCACCTGCTGCTGGGCATTGTGATCGTCGCGCTGTACCGGGGCAGTGTGCTGGCGGTCATCGCCTCCATCGCGCTGACCCACTGGACGTCGGTGGCCCGCATCGTGCGCGCCGAGGTGCTGTCGTTGCGGGATCGCCCATTTGTGGACGCTGCGGTCTCCGGTGGTGCCGGGCGGCGCCGGGTGTTGCGTCGGCACTTGCTGCCCGCGGTGGTGCCGCAGGCGGCGCTGTGCGCGGTGCTGATCCTGCCGCACGCGGTATGGCACGAGACCGCGTTGAGCTTTCTCGGGCTGGGTCTGCCGCCGCATCTGGCCAGCATCGGCAACATCCTCGGCGACGGGAGGGACGCGTTGTTACTGGGTTCCTGGTGGATCGTGGTGTTGCCTTCGGCGCTGCTGGTCGCGGTGGCGTTGGCGGTGGCCGGATTGGGTGGGTCCTGGCGGGACCGGATGGTGCCCCGGCGGCGTTCGGAGCTGGCGCTGTGACCGGGGTCTCGGTGGCGCCTTTCCTGGCCGCGGCCGGCCCGGGGGATTCGTCGCCGGTGCTGGACGTGCAGGCGCTTTCGGTGCGTTTCCAGCTCGGCCGGAACGGGCGCCGGGGGATCGTGGCGGCCGTCACTGAGGTTGACCTTGCGCTGCGGCCCGGGCGGGTACTGGTGCTGGTGGGGGAGAGTGGATGCGGCAAGTCGGTGCTGGCATCCGCGTTGCTCGGGCTGCTGCCGGCCAATGCTCAGGTGTGTGGCCGGGCGATGCTGGCGGTCCCGGGCACGGCGCAGCGTGATCTGGTGGCCGCTTCGGAACGGGAGCTGGCAGGCCGGGTCCGGGGTCGGGCGGTCGGGCTGGTCCCCCAGCCAGCGGCCAGCCATCTCACCCCGGTGCGCACCGCAGGTGCCCAGCTCGCCGAAGCGGTGCGGGTGCTGCGCCCGCACGCCAGGGTGCAGGGCGTGGTAGCCGGGCTGGCCGAGCGGGTCGACCTGCCGATCGATGCGTTGCGCCGTTACCCGCATGAGCTCTCCGGCGGTATGGCGCAACGCGTCGGGGTGGCGCTGGCGCTGGCCGGGGACCCCGCCGTGGTGCTCGCCGACGAGCCCACCACCGGGCTGGATCGCCCACTGGTTGACCGGACCGTCGATCTGCTCGCCCGGCTCGCCACCGAGGAGAACCGCGCGGTGCTGATGATCACGCATGATCTGCGGGCGGCCCGGCGGATCGCGACCGACGTCGCGGTCATGTACGCCAGCAGGCTGGTCGAGGTCGGCCCGGCCGACGCGGTATTCGGCGACCCTGCTCACCCCTACACGGCGGGGCTGCTCGCTGCCCTGCCCAGCGGTGGCTTCCGGCCGATTCCCGGGCACCCGCCCGAGCTCACTGCCCTGCCCGCCGGATGCGGCTTCCGGCCCCGCTGCCCGGTCGCCGACGACGGCCGGTGCAGCGACGCCCCCACGCTGGTGCGCTCCGGTGAGCGACTCGTCGCCTGTCGGCGGCCCCCGTGCTGAGCGCACAGGGCATCGTGGCGGGTTACCGTCGGGATGAGCCGGTACTCGACGGCCTGGATCTGCACGTCCGGCCAGGGGAGACGGTCGGGCTGGCCGGTCCCAGCGGATGCGGCAAATCCACCCTCGCCCGGATCCTGGCTTTCCTGCTGGCCCCGTGGGACGGCATCGTCGAGCTCGACGGGCAGCGGATCACCGGGTTTCGCTACGCCGCGCCGGTGGCCGCCCGCACCGCGGTGGGTCTGGTGTTCCAGCTACCGCGCCTGGCCGTGGATCCGCGCGCCACGCTGCGCCAGGTGATGACCGAACCCCTACACGCCACCGGCCGATCCGCGCAGGCGCCCGTCGCCGTCGCCGAGCTGGCCGAACAAGTCGGGCTGACGTCTGAGCTGCTTGACCGAGCCCCGCACGAGGTCAGCGACGGGCAACTGCAGCGCGCCTGCCTGGCCCGTGCCATGGTGCTCAAGCCGCGTTACCTGCTCTGCGACGAGATGACCGCCATGGTCGACGCCTCCACCACCGCCGCACTGGTCGGCGTGGCGCGCGCCGAGGTGGCCCATCGCGACGTCGGAGTCCTGGCGATCAGCCACGATGAGGAATTACTGGGAGTGTGGGCAGACCGCATGGTGAGTTTGTAACGCTCTTACGAAAGGGTGACACAGTGGCTCTGTACGACGCCGACTTCCCGATGGCGACAACTTCCTCGGCGACGACATCATCGAAGGGCGAACCGGATCATTGGCTTCAACGAGGACGGTGCCCTGGTTCTCCACGAACAGCGGCACTCACTGCGGTTCGTGCTGATCTCCGGGTCAGACGTACCAGATGCGGTAAGTGAAGCTCAGCTCCGGCTGCTCCGCGGTCCAACCCGTGGTGATCGTGATCACCGCGATGTTGCCTTCGTTGGTGCGAACACACATCGCAGCACCGGGTCTGTCGATTCCGGGGACGTTCGTCGCCCATGCACTCCTTGGCAGCGCGTCGCAGGCCGACCTGTCATGAGGACCAGAATCAGGTAGCTGCGCTAATTCTCCGCCGACTGAGGTTGCCAGGGAGTCAATCACGGGTTGGACGCGCCGTCCGCTGATGTCGAGTCCGGGTACGTCTTCTGGAGCGTCGCGAACGCCGCAGTCCAGATCGTAGCCCTCCGGTCCGGCCATACCCTCGACGCCACCGTCGCGTACCGGTGTGGTCTGCTGTTTGGTACAGGGGCGCAATAGGTGCGGCTGCTGTGCCGGTGCGGTGGGTGGTGCCGGGTTCGCCCTGGTCGTGGTAGCGATGGCCGCCGGTGGCGCTGGTGCATCGGATGATGCCGGAGTCGCCCCTGGCATAGCAATGGCCGACGGGGTTGCCGCAGGTGCGGATATGGGAGCGCTGCTGCTCGTCGGAGCAGATGCGACAGGCGGGCCTGCGCTGGTGTGAAATGCCAGCAGGACACCGACTGCCAGCAGCAGCACACCGAATGCGACCAGCAGCACCGCACCTGCTCGCGTCGACGGTCGGACAATGATCCCATCACGGAAGGCGATCGCGCCGACTGCCACCAGGATGACCGCGCCCGACCCTATGATGATCAGTACGCTGGCGGGCTCCCCCATTGGGCGGACTTTACACTTCGACGTGTCCCGGATGCGATCAGTAACAGAGTTTGAGTCCCTCCACGAGCCCCGGTACCCCGACCCCCACTGACGAGCGCCGGTGGCGGATTAGGCTGCAGGTCATGCTTCGTCGTACCGATTTGCGAGGTCGCCTGCCTGGACCGGCAACGCTGCGGGGCCTGATGCCGCGCGCTGATGTGGACGTCGACGCGGTGGCTCATCAGGTGGCGCCGGTGATCGACGCGGTGCGCGAGCAAGGCGTCGAGGCCGCGCTGGAGTTCGCCGAGCGCTTCGACAGGGTACGCCCGGCCGGTATCCGGGTGCCTGCCGACGCCCTGGGTGGCGCGCTAGCGGCCCTGGATCCGTCGGTGCGCGCGGCGCTGGGGGAGTGCATCGCGCGGGCCCGCCGGGTGCACGCCGACCAGCGGCGCACCGAGACCGTCACGCAGGTGGTGCCCGGCGGCACGGTCACCGAGCGGTGGGTGCCGGTGGCCCGGGTCGGGCTCTACGCTCCCGGTGGGCTCGCGGTGTACCCGTCCAGCGTGGTGATGAACGTGGTACCCGCCCAGATCGCCGGGGTGGAGTCGCTGGTGGTGTGTTCGCCGCCGCAGGCCACCCACGGTGGGCTGCCGCACCCCACGGTGCTGGCCGCCGCCGCGCTGCTGGAGGTCGACGAGGTGTGGGCGGTCGGGGGTGCGCAGGCCGTCGCGCTGCTCGCCTACGGCGGCACCGACACCGACGGGGCCACGCTGGACCCGGTCGATATGGTCACTGGTCCGGGCAATGTCTACGTCACCGCCGCCAAGCGTGCCCTGCGCG
>JBQTGW010000052.1:0-14865 GCA_052390495.1 Pseudonocardiales bacterium | reverse complement strand
TGTCCGAGGTGTCGTCACCTGCTTACTCCTTCATGGGTGATTTCGCGTGGGTGATGCGGGGCCGCGCATGGCCGACGGGACACCGGAGACGCCAACGGTCGCAAGTCGGCGACTGCCGCCAGCAGGAGACTAGATCTGTTCATGCGTCAGCTCTTGGTCCACTGTGCGGAAACCTCCTGGAGGAACCGATCGAGCTCGCCGCCATCTACCGCGCCCGCACGCAGGTTGGTGAAGTGCTCGATGTACTGCCGGATCTCGTCGGTGCTGCGGATGGTCAGGCCCCGGGTCACGGTTTCGGCGAGTACGAGTGCCTCGTCGTCGGCATCCGGATCGGTGAGCACCGTGAAACCGTGGTACTGGTGCGTGTGCTCCTCGCTCATGAAACGGATAATGGCCAGGTCGACGTTGGGTCGGGTCGCGAGCTGGCGTAGCTGCTGGATCTGGGTGCTCATCTGCTCCGGGGAGATCAGGTGCCGCCACAATGCGGTCTCTCCCATCACGAAAAGGAACTTCTTGCGCTCGTCCTCGAGTACGGCTTGGCGCGCGAGCCGGGCGGCGACGACTTTCTCGACGTCCTCGGTCAGGCCGACGTCGCGACCGAGACGGAACATCGCCGCGGCGTAGGCCGGTGTCTGTGCCAGCCCGACGACCACGTCGGGCGAGAACACCCGCACCACAGACGCTGCCGCCTCGAGCCGCTGAATGTCCTGCTGCATCCGGCGTCGGCCGGGCGCCAGCTCGCGCCGCCACGCGGTCAACCGAGTCGCCGCCCGCTCCGCGAGGACCCGCAATTCCTCGCGAGTGGCGGACGAGGCACCGGTAGCCCGAGCCCAGGCGTCCGCGTCCTCCGGTGACGGTGTGGTCCGCCCCAGCTCTGTCTTACTCACCTTGGACTGCGACCAGCCGAGTTGGCCGGCCAGTTGTGTGGTCGATAGACCAGCATCGGCTCGCAACGCTCGCAGCATCGCAGCCGCGCGGCGTCGGTCCTCGTCTGCTTCCCTCATCCGGATCGTGCAATGCGTTCAATGCCTCGGCTGGCCACGTACTCATCGAGTGGTTCGGCGTGACGAACCGCGGTGTCTCGCATCACGAGGTACGGCAGCACGTCCTCGATCAACTCGGGCCGTTCAAACCGGCCCTGTATATCGTAGATCATCCGGATGGCTGTTGCGTCGTCGACCAGCCAGAAGTCCTCGCGCAGCGATTCCAGGTCCGGATGCACACCTCGGTCCGCGAGGTAGATCTGCTCGCCGGCGGCTTGGTTGGCCGCGTAACCCCAGATCTCATACCGGCAATAGTCGCTCAGTGGGTGATCGAGGACATGGACCCGAGACCACCGGACCCCATTGGTCACCCTGGCAGTCACCTGGGCCAGCCACGGGCTGGTCTCGGGGGTGGGGAGCACAACGGGGCACCCGGACCGCCACGCAGCGAACTCCTCAGCCTCCTGAGGGACCAGGTACTGCGGCAACGTCTCCAGGCGGAATACGGACAGCCGGGCACCCTCGACGATCCGCGCGAGGTCAGCGATCTCCATCGTGCTTCTCTACAGGTTCGCGCTCTGCACGATCCGGCGCCGGATGCGGATAGCCCGCTCACCGGTGCCCAGCGGTACCGGCGACGGATCAAGATCCTCACCGACGATCACGACGTCCCCGATGCCCGGATCGTCATCCACCCACACCCCATGGCAGGTGTATCCGTCCTTGCACAGTTCGTCCGTAGCTACCCTGCGTAACACCATCGCTGCCCTCCTTGGATCTAGTCGTTTACTTAGTCTTACATGGCGATTAGATCGCACGCAAGACCTGCGCCCTGCGCTGTCATAGGGTCAGCGGTACGGGTTGGCGTTCCCCGTGCCGGACGCGGTCATCGCAGCGCTGCGTCGTGCTCGGCGGCCACGACCTGATCCGTCACGGCCGGGGGTTTCTTCGCGGCGCACACGGCGGTATAGACGGCCGCTGCCGCCACCATCCCGATCACCGCGTCGGACAGCCAGGGCGCGAATCCGTGGGTGAGCAGCGCGGCCGCGGACCCTCCCAGCCAGGCGGCGAAGGGCTGCCAGCGCAACCGTGCCACGCTCGCACCGGGCGCGCGGGATCCCAGCCCGAATCGGGGGAGAACCAGCTGGTCGAGGATCAGGACGATGCCGATCGGCGGCACGATCACCCCGAGCAGGGTGAGCCACTGCTCGAAGTACGACCAGATCCCGGCCACCGCCAGCAGCACGCCGATGGCGCCGAGGATGAGGGTGAGCCGTCGCATTGTGTGGCCGCTGAGCTGACCCCACCCGACCGCGCCGTTGTAGAGGCAGTGCGCGCACACCGAGCCGAGGTTGATGAACACGAACGCCACGGCCAGCGGCACCAGGATGCCTCCCTGGGCGATGAGAATGTCGAGGAAGTTCCCGCCGTTGGAGCCGGGGTCGCTGGCCGCACCGAGCGCCACGATCGTGCAACGCCACGGTGTTAGCGAAGGGGAAGGCCGAGGCGGCGGCGAGAAAGCCTTCGCGACCGGTGCGCGACCAGCGGGTGAAGTCGGCGGTCATGGTGCCGGAGTCGATGAACGTGGCCACGACGAGCGTCACCGCGGCACCGAGACTCAGCGCCGCTGCGGCGCCTGCCCCACCCTGGTACGAGGTGATCGATCCCAGCCCCGTGCTGGACGCGGCGAGCCCGAGCGCCACTAAACCGAGGACGACGAAGACCGGTGCCACGATCATGCCGATCACCGACAGCGCGCGGATCCCGAGCAGCGTCACCGCGACGAAGCCGACCCCGACGGCCAACGCGGTGAGCGTTTCGTTCCAGCCGAGGCTGTTATGCAGGAGCGACCCGGTGAGACCGGTCTGGAAGGCGAACCATCCGATGACGATGGTGGCCAGAAACCCGGCCGGCACCACGTAGCCCCGGCGGCCGAACGTCTCGGCGGCGGTCAGCGCGAAGTTCTTCCCGGCCCGCCCGGCGAGGAAGCTCAACGCTCCCACGTACAGCATGAGCACCACGTTGCCCAGCGCGATGGCGAGCATGCCCCGCCAGAAGCCGAGCGAGTAGACGATCAGACCGCCGAACACCGCACAGGTCAGGATCATCGGGAAGCCCAGCCAGACCGCCGACACCGACAGCAGGCTTCGGCGCGCGTGCGGGGGCACCGGCACGTTCTCGTACTCGTCAGCGAGGACAGTGGGACTGGCGTGCTCGGTGATCGACGTCATGACAGCTCCTCGTCGGGGATGGCGTCCAGGCTGCGGCGTGTCGCCGACGCCGACAAGCTCACCGAGTGTTTGGTCGCGAACGTGACCCCGGCCGAGCGCAGTGCCGAGCGGGTGCGCGAGGAGCTGGTGTTCGCGCGGGTGGCCCCGGTTGCCCGAGCTGGTGCGTGCTCGCCGGGAACGCTACAGCGCGGACGACAGCAGGCTTCCTCGGATTTCCGCCTGAGGATGATCCTCGCAGCGGGGATCTGGTACACCATCCACCATGGAGCAGAACAAGCCTGGCCCTGGCTGCGACAGCAGTTTGCGCGCGGCCGAGGGATCCTCGTCACGAAGATCGGGTACTGCGGCGAGAGTTCATGACTTTACCCTGCTCCAGCTGGCGGGCGGCCTCGTAACGGTGTTTGGTGGGATAGCTTCCGTCGTGCAGCTCGTCGACTACGTCAGATCCGGGAATCTCGATCTAATTCTGATGTGCGTCTTTGGTATGGTCGCTGTTATTGGCGTAGTCATGATCTTGATACAAAAGCCACGCCGAACGGCATGGATAGTTTCCGGACTCACTCTTGTTGTGCTGGCCGCATCGTATGGTGCGGTGGTCGTGTATCCCAAAGACACCCCACCCGTAGAGGCCGCTCCAACTATACCCACCACCCACCCCCACCAACCCACAGAAAAGCCGTTCGCTATACAACAGCCTGAACCGCCAACCCTTCCGGTTCATGTATCACCTGATCGTGCACCTCTACCAATTATCCCTAACATACCGCCGTCTCGCATGAACGAGCCTGAAGTGATTCCTCTCCCAAGTGGCACCGAAGTACTTCAACCGCCTCCAGTCGAGCCACAGACTACAACCTCACAGCAGGTCGTTATACCTGTGGATTCCGCCCAGTGGCCACCAGCAGTCGTTCCGGGAATTAACCTCGCAGAGGGGCAAAGTATTCGAATCGTCGCTATATCGGGAAGCTGGATATGTGTTGGCGACACAAGGAGAACTGGGATTGAAGGTGTTCCCCTTTCTGAGTACCCCCACAATCAAGAAAAGTACGCTGTCCCACATGAGCCTATTTGCTCTCTCATCGGCAAGGTAGGAGGCGGGTTGGCGGAGGAAGGGGAATGGCGGGAGTTGGGAAACGGATCGAATTTCATATCACATGGTTCGGGTCCCTTGTATCTCACAGTGAACGAACTCATGCCTCGAAATTGTGATCAGCCACCAGGTAACACATCCTGTTATGCTGACAACAATGGAAAGATAACCATAGAGATAACGATTGAATTTCCCTCGCAGTAGGTACTGAGCCTTTCTCGATAAGTGTTGGTGGCGTGGTGAGGCCAGAGGGTTCGGGTGTTCTCCTAATGAAGCAGGACGAGGGCAGCGGCGGTGATGGCGCACACCCGGGCGCACGTCAGAGACCCTGTCTTCTGCTTTTGCCTGTTCGTTCCGTCGTCCCCACCTGAAAGAAAGATACAGCTGCTGTGCTCGTCGCCCGTTCCGTTGCCTTGTTCGCCGTTGCTGCCCTGTTCGAGATCGGCGGTGCCTGGCTGGTGTGGCAGGGGGTGCGTGAACATCGGGGCTGGATCTGGATCGGCGCCGGTGTCATCGCCTTGGGCCTGTACGGGGTCGTGGCCACGTTCCAGAGCGACGAGAACTTCGGCCGCATCCTCGCCGCGTACGGCGGGATTTTCGTCGCCGGGTCGATCGCCTGGGGCATGGTCGCTGACGGCTACCGCCCCGACCGCTTCGACGTCATCGGTGCCCTGGTCTGCCTTGCGGGGATGGCAGTGATCATGTATGCCCCGCGCAGCGACTGATCGCGCAACCACCCGGGCGGGAACCGACCGCCACGCCTGCCAAATGCGCGATCGCGTCGTCGATCGTCACCGGCATCTTGATCGGGACGATCACGTGCACGCCCTTCACGCCGGTGGTTTTGTGTCGCGAGAAGTGATCGTTTTGACCGTGTCGGTGTGGCCTTGCATGCTCGGCTGTTGCCCTGGGGGTGGATAAAGTGGCGCTCATGTCCACCGCTGCTGACGCCGCTTTTGATCCACAACCGCGAGGGCTTCCTGGTGGTAGCCCTCGCGCGATTCGAGCTGCGTTGTTGCCCGAAGAGGTCGATGACTTCGACCGGGAGTTTCGTCGTGAGATGGCCACGGCGACCGAGACCCTGGATCTGAGCGGTGTGGTGGCGATGCTGGCGCGGTGGCAGCGGGTGGCGCTGTCATCCCAAGACCCACAAGCGCACCGGCGAATGCTGGAAACGCGCTGCCATCCTGGCCGCTAGGACCAGGTCCCGATGGTGCCGTGGGAGCACACCAAAACGCGGTTGGGCTTGTAAGTGTATGTCGTTGAGACTGACGCAGACGTTGACGAGCAGGTCGCCGCGCTGCCCGCCGAGGCACTGCCTTTCGATGCCGAGCTGATGGCAATGTTAGCGCTGAGCCCGTGGAGTGGGAAGACCTACAACAGGGAACGACCTGACACCGCCAATATGCGAACACATGCCTTCGGCGCACAGTCGAGGGTTTCGTCATTTATCTTATTTGAACCAACGTGTGGGCCGCTGCGCGCCCCCCTGAGAGCTGAAATTGGGCCGACTGGCACACGTGAGGATACCACGTGCGCCGAGTTCGACACCTGAGCTACCCGAGCGGCTTCGGACAACCCTGGTGTCGAATTCGGCGACAGCAGAGCGGGGTCGTGGGAGCCCAGGGGTGAGATTCCCCTGGGCGACCCGACTGTTTGGATCGGTTGACATGTCTACGCTGCTCGGTTGATCCACTCGATCGCGGTCAGTTGCGGCGGGCGCGGGCGCGTCGTTTGCCCTCGTGCATTGCCTGCACTCGGGCGACCGGGATCGTGTGGCCTTCCTCGATGAGATCGGGGCTCAGCTGCTGCGGGGTGGGCATCTGCTCGGCCCAGGGGTCACTGTCGGCGACTAGCTGGGGCGCGGTGTGCATGGTGAAGTCGGCCGGTGTGACGCGGTCGAGCTCATCCCAGGCCACGGGGAACGACACCGGTACGCCCGGCCGGATACGCGGGCTGTAGGCCGCTACCACCGTCGCGCTGCCGGCTCGGGTCGAATCGAGGAACACCTTGCCTGCGCGGTCATCCCGGATGAACGCCGTCGTGGCGAGGGCGGGGTCGAGGCGCTCGGCGCGCACCGCGAGCGCGCGGGTAGCCGCAGCCACGTCCTCGATCGCCGCCGACGCGTCGATCGGGACGAACACGTGCACGCCCTTCGCGCCGCTGGTCTTGACCGCGCCCACCAGACCGGCGTCGGCCAGAGCCTGGCGAACCAGGTACGCGGCGCGGACGACCAGCTCGAACCCTTCGGTGGACGGCGGATCGATGTCGAGCACGAGATGGGTGGGGTGCTCCCAGCGATCGGCGTAAACCAGGGGAACGTGGTACTCCACCGCGCGTTGGTTGGCGAACCACAGCAGCGTGCGACGGTCGTTGCACAGCGCGTAGGACACCTCACGGTGCGAGGCCTCCGCCCACAGCGGCACCGTCTGCACCCACGGCGGGGTGTACTCGGGGACGTTCTTCTGCATGAACGGCGCCTGGCCGCGGACCACCCGGATCACCGATAACGGCCGGTCCTCCAGCGCCGGGATGATCCGGTCCCGAAACGCGTCCAGGTAGTCCACCAGATCCCGCTTGGTCGCCTCCGCCCCCTTGAACAGCGGCTGGTCAAGATTGGTCAGCGACACACCGTCACGCACCTCATCGCGGCTCATCAGATCACCTTCCCACGTCAGAGCGCGAGGGCAACTCCACGCAAGGGAACCGCGCCGATACACATGGAGAACCGGTTCATCTGCGGCACACTCCCCGGTTTCTCTAGTGTCGTCTGTATGGAGCTGATTCTGGCTGAGGAACTGCTGCTGCTCGCCCTGCACGACGAGAAGGGGTTCGACGGGCTTCACCCAGATCGACCCCGGGCTGGCTGGCGCACTGTTGGTGGACCTCGGACGGCTCGGTGCACACGGCCATCGCCGCGTCCGCCAAACGCCGCTCCGCCAAGTCGTGGATGGGCCGGTTGCCCGGCGAGCGCGAGCCCGCGACGAGCGACCCCTTGCTTCTCGGCCTGCTGGCGCCGCTCGATCTCGTTGGCAGCCTGGTGGATAAGGACCA
Source organism: Pseudonocardiales bacterium (assembly GCA_052390495.1). Classification (GTDB taxonomy): domain Bacteria; phylum Actinomycetota; class Actinomycetes; order Mycobacteriales; family Pseudonocardiaceae. The sequence continues at coordinate 7,507 of JBQTGW010000052.1, read as the reverse complement.
GCGCCGGGCGGCGAAGAAGCGGTCCAAGGAGATCGCCTACGAGGGGATCGTCGGCACGGCCGTTTCGGATGCCGTTCGCGAAATCCAAGCGGCGGTGATGGTGGCGGTGATCGTCCCGGTTGTCGCCGCTGGCAGCGATTAACGGCGCTGCTGTCGCACTTGGTGGTCATGCCGAACGCTCGGTGCTCCCGATGCGGGGGAACGCGTTGGCGGAGAAGATCACCTCCACCGTACCTCGAAGTATTCCGCGATCCGCAGTGCCAGGTAAAGGCAGTGCCAGGTAAAGGCTCGGGCTGTACTCGCCGCGCTCAAGGTAGCCAACGGTCTGATAGTGCACCCCGAGTGCCCCGGCGAGCTGGCGCCGCGAGATTCCCCCCTCGGCGCGGGATGCCACCTGCCGCCCACACCTCATCGAAGGAGCTCAGCGCTCGGTCCACGAGCGTGCGCAGCGTCTTGCCCTCGACGACAACCCCGCAGCCGTCTGCCGCTCTTTGATCAGGCCGCTGGAGGTCGGCGCATGTGTAGCCCTGGCTACACGCCATTCATCTTCGCGATGATCCACAATACAAAGATGATCGCGATGATCGCACTCAATTCAACACCCGGTGAACGGCGGTAGTGCGGTCTCACCCAGTGTCCCTTGCGGTAGTGACCCCGAACGTGTGGCATGGTGACCCCTATTGAACGTGTGTTCGACTAGCTGTACTCAAACACACCATCCAAACGTTCTGGGCCTTGGGTCGAAACGGCTGGGGCTGAGCGGGTCGCTTGTGACGTATGTGAAAGAAGTCTATTGAACTTCACCCGTATGGAGTAGTCCTGATCGAGCCGCTCAGCTTCTCAAAAGCTCGAAAGCAAGCATATGCCAGGACTCAACGGCGCGTCTGTGCACCCGTCCAGGGTTCGACATGCCGTATCAGATAGTGATCAGCCGCAACATCGGGACTCATTATCGAAGCGCTCAGCTGGCCTCACATGTGATCGCAGGCTGGCTGACACGTAGCGGGGGTGGTTGGAAGTGCCGCGACGTCGGACCAGGACGCGGTGGAGGCGCTCATCGCCACCGTTCCGTGCGTGGGGGCTGGTGCTGTCGGCAGTGCTGCTTCTGCTTCTGATGCAACAGCAATGGATCATGGGCAGCTGGGTGGCCGCTGTCTTGATCTTCTACCTACTTGTGGTGCGTCAGACCCGATGCCGCGTCGAGACCAAGCTTCATCGGCCGTGTCTTTGGCGAGTCCGGGGTCTGCTGGGCTGTTGTGACTACCACATAGGGCTCAAGCGAGGACTTCCTCACCTGGTGCCTGCCCATGGTTTCGGCCTGCCCATGCTCATGTGGCCGCGCTACGACTTGGCACGTGTAGTTGGTGAGGTGGAACCACAGCCATCGCCAAACGCCCGCGGTACAGCCGCATTGGCGCCGGGCGCGCGGGGGTTCTCAATCGACCGGATCATGATGTGGCTCGCAGTGGGAAGCCTTGCGGTCGCCTTCGCTAGTTTTCTCCGCGATGTCCTTGCCGGATGACAGCCAGGGGAACGCGAACTTCGGCTGTGCCCGCGCCGCGTACGGTGGGATCTTCGATGTCATCGGCGCCCTGGTCGTTGGAGGCTGAACCCGGAGAGCGTGAAGTTCATCCGTGGTGCATCGTCGGTCGACCCGCTCAGTGCGAGTGCGGTGGCGTCGACTTCGTCTTGCCAGGCTGCACCCTGGAACGTCGCTCCGTACAGTTCGAGGCAGCTCTGCAGATGGTCGGTAAAGGCCGCGTGGATGCGGGCGGCGTAGTGTTCGAGCACGTCCTGGGCGCAGTGTCCGCGATCGATCGCCTCGATCGCCGCAGTGGCGAGGATCGCTGTTCGTACCGCTTGGGCGGAGCCGGAGCCGCTGAGCGGATCGAATTGAACGGCTGCGGCACCCACGGCCAGCCAGCCGGGCCCACAGGGGGGCGCGAGCAGGCCCGGTGCCGCCCGCACGACCGACACACGGGCCGGTGGTTCGGCCAGCTGTGCGCCGAGACCTGTCTGGTCGAGGAGATGACGCAGGTGCCCGAGTGGGTTGTGAACCGGTCCGGGGACCATGGCTTGGACGAGCGCGAGTTCCTTGCCCACCGGTGCCAGGTAGACCCAGCCCTGAGGGGATGTCTCCATGAGGCAGGCGGATGAGTCGCAGGTCGGCGTGAGTCTCGCGTCGGCGGCGATAATGCGACGGCGTCCCACGACGTGGAAACGGACCGAATCTGGTGCGGGTGTTGCGGTGATGAGCCAGCGGCCGTCGGTTGTGCCTTCTTTAGGGGGGACTGGGCTGTCAGAAATTGGTGTGCTGTGGTCGAGATGGACCTGGTCTCCGTAGTTCCGAGAGAGGTATGCGGCAAGCCGTTGATTCAGCGCTGTGCCGTCGAGGGTGCGGCTCGGGGCTGCCACGTACTGCCGGTCGCCCTCGCCCCACCGGACATGTCGACGCTGCACGGTCCACGCGGCATCGAGCACTCCCGCCTCGGTGCCCCACACCTCGCAGAGCAGCTCGGCGACGGCCTCGGGGAGCACCAGCCAGCGCCTGCCGGCGGTTTCGGGGCCGATGATCCGGACTCCGCGGCCCTGCCGGGCGAGTAGCAGCGCGCAGGTCAGGGCCGCGAGCCCGCGCCCGGCAACGACGACTTCGCTCACGGGTCGGGCAGGGTGAACGGGGGAGCCACACCTCGGGCGGCGAGTGCGTGGTTGGTCTCGTGCAGGCTGAACATCGCGCGCTTGGACTGCTCGAGCAGTGCCCCGCCCGCGCGGTCGCCGAGAGCGAAGGTCGCCGAGAGCGCATCGAGCAGCACGGCGTAGTTCTGGTCACTCAGCTCCGCCAAGTCGCGCCCGAACTCGTCGGCAGGTCGGTCCAGTGGCCGCAGGTACTGCTCTGGGGTCAGGCCGCTCAGCTGCTCCTTGACCGCGGTGAACCGCTGGAAGTGGTCGATACCTTCGTTGATGATCAGCTTGATCAGGTGGACCAGGCGGTCCCGCTCGGGGAACAAGTCCGGGCGGCGGTCGATCGTGACGAGCAGCCGTACGTACATCCCGTCGATGCCGGACTCGGTCGACTGGCTCGGGCGTTCGATCTCGATGAACCAGTCGAGCTGCTGCGCAGTCAGCGGCTCCAGCGTGAAGGGCCGGTCCAGCTGCCGGTGGATCCGCTCGGCGCGGCCGACGTTGGGTGGTCTGGACAGCGCGAACAGCGCCTCGTTGACCCAGCGGAAATGGCGCATCTCATCGACCGCGATCGAGAACACTTCCGATGCCGCCGCGAACACCCGCCGGGTGGTGGCATCCGCGCCGGGAGGCAGCCGCATCGGAGCGGCCAGTGAGTAATGCGCGAACAGGTATTCCACGCACAGCGCGTGCTCGACGGTGGCCAGGTAGTCCAGTTCGTCTAGTACCTGCTCGCGGGTCAGTTCTTCCACGACGGGTGCCGGGGGCATGCCCAGGGAATCGTTTTCCCGGTCGTTGACGACGACCGGAAGTGAGTTCCAGTCCGACACCAGCTCGGCGTAGTCGAGTTCCTGCTCGCGGCGACCATCCAGGGTTGCGCTGTCGGTCGGCGGCGGCACGCTGGTGCGGTCGCGGCGCTGGAAGTTCAGGTTGGGAAAGCGCCCGTCGGAGCTGGTGACGATGTCCGGTTTGGATGCCGCCCAGTAGAAGCAGCCGCAGTCGCGGAAATCGTACTGCCACGGTGCGCACAGCGATTGGGTCAGCTCACCCGGCTGGTAGACCTCAGGCTCGATGACCCCACCGTCGTCGAGGTAGCGCGCCCTGGGGGCTACGAGAACTGCGGCCTGCACGGCGCCGTCCGCATTCCGCTGCACGACGCTACGCCCCTGCTGCCGGAATCCGTTGAGCGAGCCGCCGACCACGTTGGAGCCCGGGGAGCCGACTCCCGGTGCCGGGCCGAGCAGCACGGCGACCACACCCGGGAGCAGGTCGTGCACCCGGCGCCAGACTTCGAGACCGTCCAGCCCGGTACAGGTGAAGGTGGGCGCGCCCGCCTCGTCCTGGTCGACCGTAATACGGCCGCACACCGCCCACAGGTACAGCGGCAGATCGGCGTCGCGAAGCCCCTGCTCTGCGGCTGGGCCGGTGGGTCCGATGCTGCGTAGCCGCGCCCCGTCGGGGCGGTGGAACTCGAAGGATAGGCCGGGGAAGAACGCGGTGTCGAGGTTGCGCTGGTCGAACTCCAGCCCTGGGTAGCAGTTGTCCACTCCGCTCTCTGGCCGGGACCCTGCTGGGTTGCCGCGTACGACATGGTCGGCTCGGGCGGTCAGGTTACGGGGAAAGATTTTGCCCCGGAGGTTCACGGGATCCGTCATGGGTTCGCTCTCCTCACCGGGCGACGGTGGTCGGGTCGCTGCCGCTGGGGCCGGACGGCGGCAGCGGGGACGAGAAGTACTCGGGATTGGCGGCGGACAGCTCGACGTAGGCCCGCAGGCAGAACTCCAGCCAGCCCCGGATGTAGTCACAGCCGGGGCGCCCCCGGCGGCTCACCTCGTGGTAGCAGCCGCCGCCGCACAGGTACCGGGCCCAGCACGTCCGGCACGGCTGCATCCGATCCACATGGCTGCGGGCCAGATGCCGGGCCCTGGCTTCGTTGTCCGGGCCGTCCTGAACCGACCCCATGGCGAAGCCGGGGTCGTCGATCAGGCGGTGGCAGGCGAACAGGTCGCCATCGGCACCAGCGCTGAGGTACCCGGCTCCCGCCCCGCACGGGTAGGGCCGATGGCTGCCCCGGTGGATCTGGTGCATCGCGGTCTCGAAGTTCCCGAACGGGAAACGCCGACCCTCGGTCAACTCCGCCAGCGCCACCTCGCCGCACTCGACGACCTGCGCCAGCAAGGTCGAGAACGCCTCCTCGGGGAACGCCAGCTCGGAATCAGGGGAGACCAGCACCGCCGCGAACCCCACCTCGTCGAACCCCAGCCCGATCCCGTGTTCGAGAACCGGCAGCAGCCGCCCGGTGCGGGGGGTGACCGTGACCCGCGCGGAGAGGTGGCGAGGGCGGCCGTGCCTGCGCAACACGTCCAATCCCTTGATCATCTGATCGTAGGCGCTGGCGTCACCGCGCATCTGCCGCACCGCGTCGTGTTGATCGCGGTCGCCGTCAACGCTGACCGAGACTGTGAAGGGGTGTTCGGCGAACAGGCGGGCGTCCTGCGGCGTCACCGTCGTCAGGTTGGTGGTGATGGCGAATCGCACCCGCTGGCCCGCAGCCGCGGCGGCCTTGGTCGCGTAGTCGGTGACCTCGTGCACGAGGTCCCTGGCCAGCAGCGGCTCCCCGCCCATGAAGCCGACGACCACATCGGCCCCGGGTGCGGATTCGGCGATGAGCCGGTCGACGGCTGCGCGGGCCGTTTCGGATCCCATGGCGCGGGCGGACCCGCCGAATCGCCCCTCGTCGGCGTAGCAGTAACCACACGACATGTTGCAGGCTTGCAACACGTTGAGCGAAAGCGCCGACAGTGGTGGGGGTGGTAGCGGGCGGCCGTCGATCCGTCGGGGGACGGCGTCGTCCCCGATCAGCGCTCGGGCCAGCTCGCTGGGCAGCACGTCGTCGGGGAGGTCGTAGATCCGGCTGCCGTCCGCGACGAACACGTGGGTTCCGGCCGAGCTGCGGAAGAACCTCAGCTCGGCTTCCGGACCCGGCTCAGGCTGAGGTGTCGAGTCGACCGGGGGCGTCGGGTCGGGTGGGCGACGCCCGATCTGCAGCAGTACCTGGCCGGTCATGATGCCGCCTCAGCGCAGTGGAGCACCTCGGTGGTCACGTGCCCACCTCCGTGCCGCTACGCAGCACTGCCGCCCACGCCGTAAGCAGGTCGTACTGCCTGCGGGTGAGGTGCAGGGGGTGGCGGTCCGAGCCGCGCATCAGCGCGGGCATCCGCCGGTCGTAGTAGCGCTCGCCGGTCATTGGCTCGCGTACCAGGCGCTGGATCAGGTCGGGCTGCTCCCGCAGCAGGTCCTCGATCACCTCCAGCGCAACGAAACGGCGGTGCCGCTGACGGCCCTTTTCCGTGAGGGGCAGTGGGCGGCCGAGCAGCGGCTCAGCCGGGGGGAATGCCCGATCTTGGGCTTGTTCCGGAGGCAGGCCCAGCGCCTGTGCGATCACCGCGTTCTCGAAGCGGGCCCGCTCGTTCTGCACATCGATGTTGATGTTGTCCACGGTCTCCAGAATGCGTTCGAAGAGATCTCGAACCTCGAGCGTGGTCAGCTCCCGGTCTGCGACGTAGCCGGGGTCGTGCACGTCCTCGCGCCGGACCCGGTCGGTGAGACCGTCTGCGGCTGAGTTGAACGGGCGCCGATCGGGGGCGAAGTCGGGTGGCCCGACGACGATCCGAGCCACCGCCGAGGCCAGGCCGGGCAGGCTGACCCGCACCACGCCGTCACACACGTCGTCGACCAGCCCGAAGCTGTCGTTCTGCTCAGCTCCGGCGAACAGCCCCCCGGGGTTGGTGCGGGGATCGTCGCCGGTCAGGCTGAAGCCGCACCAGGCGGCGTTGGGATTGAGCACGAGCTGCTCTGTGGGCAGGACGTAGACGGTCGTGCGTTGCGGCAGGTCGGTGGGGCCGTACACGACGCCGGAAGCCGGGGTGAACCGCAGTCGCAGACCCGGTAGCTCGGTGCTGGACCGGGTCACTTGGACCGAGCCGAGCGGCACGCCTGCCCCGGGGGGGACCAGGGGATTGGCTGCCCCCTCAGGGGAGCGGCCGTCCAAGCGGCGACGGGCCGTGTCATCACCGGCGAGTTCCGCGCTGGCAGCGATGCGGTCGCCGTCATCCTGGGTGTAGTGGAATGCCTTGAGGTTGGCGACGGTCACCTCCCAGCGCAGGTCGGCCAGGTTATGGCCGTTGAAGGCGAGTACCTCCGGGGTGAGCGGGCCGGATTGCGCCCCTTCGTCGGTCGTCCACTCGGCGTGCAACTCGAAGAAAGGGCACACCGGCCGGAAGCCGTCGGCATCCTTGAACTGCACTTCTGCGGGTGTCCGGACGGTGACCGTGCCGTCGGCCGCGACGTCGAGCGTTTCCTCTGGGCGGATCGTGGTCTTGCCGGTTCCTCTCGGGCTCAGGTCGTTGGGTCCCCAGCTGTAGTTGTCGCACGGCGACGGAGACGGTCCCAGCCGCCCGTAAGCCAGCGGTGGGTACAGCACCAGCCGCGTGATCACCGGCTCCTCCTTACTCGTTGGCATCATGTGCCCGACCCAGTTGACGATCCCCTTGGGGAAGCGGGACGGATGAACAGACTAAGCCCGCCGCAGCCTAGCGGGAGGATCTTGCCCGAAGGGGAAGAATCGCTGAGCCGCAGCAGAGATACCGGACGACGGCAGCAGGCCCAGACACCACCTCAGCTCAAGTCGGCCAGGGCTTGGCCGATGAGGTCGCGAGCGGGTCGTCCGTACACGGCGGAACGGTGGAGCAAAGCAAACGCCTTGGCGTAAAGAGCAAGCTCTCGAGGCTGGGTGATGGTCAGCTCAGCGGAGTAGGTCTCGACC
>JBQTGW010000051.1:0-2499 GCA_052390495.1 Pseudonocardiales bacterium | reverse complement strand
GCCGCTCGACGATGGCGGGCGTCAGCTCCTCCCCGCAGGTCAGGTGGCTGTCCTCCCACCACTCGACGTCGAAGTCGGTGAACACGCCGAGGGCGGGCAGCAGATCGCGCAGCAACGCCACCTTCAGGGCCTTATCCTGATGGCACCAGCTCAGGAAGATCCGCGTGGGCATGCCGCCTCCATCAACCCTGAAAGACCCGGGATTAAATCCTTGATCGACAGAGTATGACACACCTAACAGTCCGCCGTCCATGCTCGACACCTGACTGATCAGATCGCCTGTCAATTTTGTGGGCTCGATGGTCCATGGCTGCGGAGCCATCCGTTCTGCTTCACCCGCAGCATCGCTAGAAATGATCAGCATTGCGCCGTGCCTGTTAGTTTCCGCAGCTTCAGCGATCGACACCAGTGCGGGTATGTCAGCTCCAGGAATTCGCCGGGACACGGCGTCAACGAAAATCTCTGTGTCCAATGGCGGTTTCGGCAGGTGGCCGGAACCGTCGCGAACCGTTAATAACGGGATTGTCGCATGGGGCAGCTCCCATATGCCACGTTCCTTCACGGTTACAACAAAGACGGACTCCGTATCTGCATCGTAGTCGTCCCTAACGAGTCCGCCCGCACCCGGTCCTACGTCAACCCGAAGGAGCTGTAAGCGTTGAGCATCCTCGCCATACACGGCGGTACACCCGTTATATCCGAGCCAGCGCCGCACTTCCTCTGGCCGCCGATCGACATCGCCACGGTCAAGGCCGTGAACGCGCAGCTCGTCACGAGCATCTCCATCTACGACCGCTCGGGCGTGATCGCCGAGCTGGAGGACGCGCTCGCGGCCTACTTCGGCGTCCGCCACGCCGTACTCACCAGCTCGGGCACGGCTGCGCTGCACTCGATGTACGTGGCGAGCGGCATCGAGCCCAGTGACGAGGTGATCGTGCCCGCGTACACCTTCCTCGCGACCGCGACGCCGCTGCTGCATATCGACGCGGTCCCGGTGCTGGCCGACACCGACGAGACGGGCAACGTGTCGGCGGTCGACATCGCTAGGAGGATCACGCCTAGGACAACGGCGATCGCCGTGACGCACATGTGGGGCATCCCGGACGAACTCGGCACGCTACCCGGCATTGCAGTGCCCACGCTGGCTGACGATGTTCGCGCGTCCTGGTACGGCTTGCCCCTAATCTACGCCCCCGACGAGCTGAACGAGCTACCCGTCGAGCGCTTTCACCAGGCACTCTTAGCCGAAGGGCTGCTGGAGGTGGACCGGCCAGGCTCGACCTGCCCGCTGAACCAATTGCCGCTGTTCCAAGACCCTGAGCCACTGTTTCCGCACCACCCGGCAACCGGGACGATCCGCTACCAGCCCAGCCAGTTCCCGGTAGCCGAGCACATCCACCACCACACCTTGAAACTGCCGGTCTGGCACCGGGAGGAAGATATGCCGCTCGTGAAGCGGTACGTCGAGGGATTTGCCAAGGTGGTCGAGCACCACCACGAACTGGAGAGGTAGATCCGCAGTGATCGACACAGCACTACTCGACCAACTCACCGCCGCGGCGAACGCCGACGGCGTCCAGCAACTCGTTGTCGGCGGCATCGTGCAAGACGGTGACAACGTCCTGCTCCTGCGGCGTCCCGTGGACGACTTCATGGGCGGCATCTACGAGCTGCCCAGCGGCAAGGTCGACCCGGACGAGCCGCTTGACGCCGCCCTAGTGCGCGAGATCAAGGAGGAGACCGGCCTCGACGTCGCCACCATCGGTACGTACCTCGGCAGCTTCGACTACGAGTCCGGCAGCGGCAAGAAGAGCAGGCAGTTCAACTTCGCCGTCAGCGTCACCAGTAGCGAACCTGTTGTGTTGACCGAGCACGACAGCTACCAGTGGACGTCGATCGACAGCGAACTCCCGGTGACTGACGCCGTGAAGCAGGTGTTCGAGACGTACCGGACGACGCTGGAGACCTAAGCGGGACTCTGAGCTGGTGAGCGTTATGCCAGCGTGCTCAAACGTAAGGCGGGATGGGACACGAAAGATGTGTCGCATCCCGCCCTGTCGACCCCCGGCGGGATCACGACGAGTGGAAACAACTCTTGCAAGACGCCGGAGTTCGAGACTCGAAGCTCCACCACGCCCGGCACACAGCGGCGACCATGCTCTTGGTCCTGGGCGTGCCCACCCGGGCCGTCATGGAGGTCATGGGGTGGTCGGCAGTGTCCATGACGACGCGATACCAGCACGTTCCGCAGGAACTCATCCAGGGCATCGCCAAGCAGGTGGAGGGGCTGCTCTGGAAGGCGGAATGAGACGAAAACTGAGACGACACTGGGCACCGGTGGAGCAGTGCCCAGTGTCGATGCTGGTCACAGTGTGGGCGCAGCAGGATTTGAACCTGCGACCGCTCGCTTGTAAGGCGAGTGCTCTCCCGCTGAGCTATGCGCCCCGGCGCTGCGCGGAAAGGTTACCCGCGCGGCGCAAGGTTCAGACCGGTAATGCT
>JBQTGW010000050.1:0-6644 GCA_052390495.1 Pseudonocardiales bacterium | reverse complement strand
TGAGCACCTTATTCTGCCGAAACAGCGATCAGGGGGCACCGGCCCGGCACCAGGAAGATCCCGCAGTGGCCAGAGAGGGCGCAGACCTGACCGAGATCCCGGCGCACCCGCTCCGGACAGAGTGGACTCACTCTCAACCTGTGACTCGATATGACGATCACACGACAGCCGGCGAACTTGCCGTTGCCCTGACCACAGAGCTGGGCGAACTGAACCGTTCCCGATCTCGTAGACACGAGTGAGGTTGGGTTGATGTCGGTACGGCGTGGTAGTTCGTGGTGCTGCTGTGCAGGTGTCAAACTGGCCAGGTGACTGCCGTGGATGTGTTGGACCGGGAGATGTACTCGGAAGCCGAGGCTGCCCGGTTGCTGCGTGTTGCGCAGGGCACCTTGCATTACTGGCTGGAGGGTGGCGCCCAGCGGGGCAATATCTACAAACCGATTCTCCGGGTGGAGCCCACGGGTGCGCGGTCGGTGAGCTGGGCTGAGTTCGTGGAGGCCGCACTGTTGCGGGAATACCGCCGCACGCATCGGGTGCCGATGGCGGAGTTGCGTCAGTTCATCGACCTGCTGCGTGAGCATTACGGCGTACCGTATCCGCTGGCGCATCATCAGCCGTTTGTCAGCGGGCGTCAACTGGTGTACGAGACTCAGGAGGATTCGGGGCTGGCGCCGGAGTTCTGCTTGCTGGCTGCGGTGAGCGGGCAGTACGTGCTGACCGCGCCATCGGCGTTATACCTCGATCGGGTGACCTGGACCGACGGCGTCGCGGCAGCGTGGCGTCCGCATGATGATCCGCGTTCAGCCGTGCTGATCGATCCAGAGGTCCGCTTCGGCCGGCCGTCGGTCAGCGGGATCAGCACCGAGGTACTTTGGGAACACGTGGACAGTGGCGAGGACACGCGCGAGGTGGCGCAGGCATTCGACCTGACCGTCAGTGCCGTCCAGTGGGCGTTGGCCTACGAGAACGCACAGCGGGCGGCGTGAGCCGCATTGGTCCGCCCGGCCGAGATCCGCTTCTATTTCGATGCCGACCTGCTCGGCTTAGCCAAGGTCCTCGTTCAGCTTCGAGCGGATGTCACATATCCCGGTGACCCAGGGGGCGTAGTGCACAAGCGGCAACGTCCGCCATGCCCGGCCTGCTCACCGGCAGTCAAGGACAGGATCTGGATCCCGCAAGTGGCCGGACTCGGGTGGCTCATCATCACCCGGGACAGCGCTATCCAGCGGTACCGCGCCGAACTGGCGGCCGTACGGGAGAACGACGCCCGCATGGTCGCTCTCGCGGGAAGAGATGCCATCGGTACCTGGGCGCAACTGGAACTGTTCATGACGCAGTGGCGCGCGATCGAGGCTCTTGCTCATCAGAACGGGCTTGGGCTCAAGCGGTCATAGAGAGTAAATAGTGAGCATCCGGTCTCGTGCGCAACGGCGTGGCGTGGATCGGACATAATCTACCTAGGAGGTGGTCGTGCACGAGCTAATCGAGCAGAAACAGGCAGAAATCGAGGCCCTGTGTCGAGGTCTGGGGATTCGTCGGCTTGACCTGTTCGGCTCAGCCGTCGGAAGCTCGTTCGACCCGGACTCCAGTGATATCGATGTGCTGGTCGAGTTCGATATCAAGCCGGGATTCGATTACTTTGGAACATACTCCGGCTTGAAGGAGGGCCTTGAACAGATCCTCGGGCGCCCGGTAGATGTGGTCAGTGCCACAAGCATTCGCAACCCCTATTTCAAAAACCAGGTGATGCGCACTAGGGAAACGCTGTATGCGGCCTGATCCGAGAAAGTACCCGCGGGACGCACTCTATGCAGCCGAGCTAATCCATGATTTTACTGAAGGTAAGTCCTTCATGAAATACCAGTCAAACCAGATGGTGCGTTCGGCGGTTGAACGCCAGTTTGAGATTATTGGTGAGGCGCTCAACCAGTTCTCCAAAGTAGATCCAGAGACTCCCGTGTTCCCGACTTGCCCCGGATCGTGGCTTTCAGAAATATCCTGATCCATGGTTATGCGGCCGTGGACGACGCCTTGGTTTGGCAGGTTCTTGTCGACAAACTGCCGGGCCTGCGGCAAGCTCTCAGCGAGCTACTCGATCACGAATAACATAGAACCGGACAGCGGGTGGGCTGATCGCCGCAGGCGCTGTGCAGTGGGACCGGAGACCCGGATCGGGTCAACGCTCCGGCTCGCCGAGCGCGGCGGCGACGGCGTGCTCGGGCAACACGATCGACGCCAGCGTCGCGGCCGCTGCGAGCAGGACGTCCCGTCGGTGTGGCTGCACCCGGGAGATCACGTCCGCTGCCGCGGTGAGCGTCGCCGTTCGCTGCGCGGGCGTGCCCCCAGCCAACGGCGCGAGCGCCGCCGTGGTGGGGCAGCGCAGCAAGGGCGCCGGGTCGAGTTCGGCGATCGGCACCACAGTCCAGCTGAAGGACATCGCGGAGTCCTCGAAGCTGTCCGGTACCGGCAGCCGTCAGCGAGCACCACCGCGAACTGCTCGATCGGTATCTCCCGGTCTTGCTCGCGCAGCCGGATCCAGTAGTCCAGCAGGTCTAGGCCCAGGTCCGGCGGGACTCGGTCCACGACGAACTCCAGCTGAACGATCCCGGCCGGGGTTCGCGCCAGCACGTCGGCGTTGAGCACCGGCGCAGGCAGATCCACCTCGACGGGGACGATCCCCAGCTCGGTCGGGGTCAGCAGGTGTGCCGTCAGGGGTTGCGCAGGCAGCACGCCGTCGAGTCGCTGCGCGGGGCCGGTGACACCGACGACCGACAGAAGTGCGTCGAGATCATCGTCGACGAGGCACTCCAGTGCGAGGTCGACTGGTCCAGGTGGGCGCCACTCGCGAGCGGGTGGCGGCACGGTGTCGGTCAGCGGTCGAGGTCATCGAGGGATGAGGCCTCGTGGAGCCGCGCCAACCACTCCTCATCGGGCAGGGCGACCAGCCGCCGGGCGACCGCCTCGATCCGCGGATCGTCACCGAATCTGCGGCGCAGGAGGAGCCGAACCACCGAATGGCGGCCTTCCCTCTGCCCCTCCTGGCGGCCCTCCTGCAGCGCGCCCTCGTACACCTCCTTGTGGAGCTCCGCGTACGCCTCCTTGTGGAACTCCTCGTAGAGCTGGCGACCGAGCGGGGTGTCGCGAACCAGAACGGGCATGGCTACCTCCTTGAGAACTGTCTCGATAAGCAGCACGATCGAGGCCAGCGTCGCGGCCGCCGCGAGCAGCACAGAACCGCGCTTCGGATCGGTGTGGGCACTGATGAGGTCGGCGGCGGCGGCGAAGGTCGCGCGACGTTGTGCCTGCGTGCCGTGGGCCAGCGCGGCCACGGCCGCAGTCGTCGGAGTGCGCAACAGCGTCGCCGGGTCCAGATCACCGATCCGTATCACAGTCCATTCGCAACGCAGACGTCCGCCGCCGTCGTCGACGAAGCTGTCGGGAACACCGACATCGTCTCGCAACGCCAGCATGAACTGGGTGATCTCACAGCGGGGATGGTCCTGCAACAGCCGTAGGCGGTAACCGGCCATCCGCAGGCCCAGATCCGGTGTCGGATCCTTGACGAACTCCACGTGCACGATCCCGCCGTCAGTGGTACTGGCAAGCAGGTCGGCCCGCATAGACGACGACGTGAGCTCGACGTTGAGCCGACCGGCCGCAGAGTCGACACCGACCATCGACAGCACAGCGGCAAGATCGTCGTCGGCGAGGACCTTCATGGCGTCGTCGTAGATCGGGCCGGGCCGCCGACGGCCCGGGGTTGGCTGACCAGTCATCCATCTCCCAGTTTCGGTATGGGCTCGAACGCTAGTGGTGGGGACCGACAGTTTTCTGACGAGGACGGTCGACCCACCCAGCGACGACGGCAAAGCCCCGGAAGAGCCGCAGCGGTGAGGTCGTCGACCAGCGGGTCCGGATCGGTGGACCGGGTGAGTAAGGCGAACTCCGCGCCGTTCCACATGGCGCCGCGCACCATAGCAGCTCCCCGGTACCGACGTCGGCGAGGATTTGGCCGGGGAAGTTGTCGCGGGGCCTGCGCAGTACCCCGACCGAGCAGGACATGCAAGAGACCATCGACGCTCGCCTGGCCTGACAGGAACAGGTGTTGCCCGGCTCCCTGGGCTACGACTTCGGCCCCTACGACATCCTCGGCCCGCTGCACCTGACACTGCACCACGTCACTGTCGGCTCGCGCGGTAGGACGTACACGGCACGGACTCCACCGGCACGCTGCGCGTGCGGCTGCGGATCGATCTTCCCGACGACCACTCTCCCGACCAGAGCTCGAAGGTCGGGATGCACCTGGAGATCGGATCTTGGCGTCCTGAGGGACGGAGGTTGTTACTATGTGCCGCCACTGGATGACGGGAGGCTCAGATCGGTATGCACTGTCGCATGAAGGTCGCTCTCACCGTCGCGGTCGCCCTGATCATGGGTGTCTCCGGTTGCGGTGCATCTCAGTCATCGACTGGTCGCGAAGCCACGATCGTCCCGGCTGCCGCGCCCGCTGTTGTCCCGGCTCCCGTCCCCGCTGTAGCCCCAGCCGCCGTCCCCGCTGTAGCCCCAGCCGCTGTCCCGGTTCCGGTTCCGGATCCACCTGCCCCACCCCGCGAATTCGTCGCGCCCGCCGCCCCAACCGGGTTCGAGATGTCCGGTCCGGCATTAGACATCAAGGCCGACGTCTGCCAGATGGCCTACGTCCGACCGCTCAACCCGCCTGGCGACCAGAAGCGCACGGTGTGCTGGGTGCGGGAGGACTTCGGCGTCGCGCCCGGCAGCGACTCCGGCGGCACGAGCTACATCCTCGGCCACGCGTGGGTTAAAACCCCGCTGGTCTTCAATCCGTTGTCCGAGCTCGCGATGCAGGAATTCACCGGGCGCAACCCCGAGATGCAGAGCGGCGTCCCGACCTTCCCGATACAGGCGATCAACGGGTACAACATCGTGCTCAGCACCCCGAATGGCACCCTGACTTATACGGTCACCCGCGCGTTCGCCGTCTCGAAATCGCAAGCTGGAGACGTCGAGTCCCTCATGGCCAACACCCCGAACCGAGTGGTCCTCATCACCTGTGGCGTCAAAGATGGCGTCGATATGGATTACAACGTCGTCGTAGACGCCTACCTAACGTCCTCAACGGCAGCGTGAAGTCAGAACTCGGCCGAAGTTCACGCCTAGAACCGTGGCGGCGTCCCGCAGGCTCAACCCGTTGGTGCGTACCAGCCGACGTGCCGTCTCCCGCCAGCGCTTCGCCGCACGGCGAGTGATCCACCCCACGACGATCGCCCGCTGAATCCGGGACGCGGAGGGCGAACCCGGAGGCAACCACCCTACGCGCCCGGCTGCGCCGACTTCCGGAGCTGATCACCGCACCCTGCGTCCCAACCAGATCGAGGCGATGTCGACCGCAACAATCTCAGTAGTGCTCGGTGAGCCGCGTTAGTCCGTCCGGCCGAGGTCCGCCCACGCGGACCGCGATTCGGCTCCTAATAGCGCCCCACGGGTGTTCAGAACTGCAATCTGGCTCCTAACTGAAGGGTCATCCGCTTGGGACCGCAATTTGACCCCTGAGCTGGGTGGTCGGTCTGGCACTGACTGTCACTTCGCAGGTCGGGGTAGGATTCGGCTTGAACATGATCAACTCACGCTCAGTCCACGACAGAAGATCATCTAGGCCCAGACCTGCCCCATGCTGATCTTGAGGTGCTGGACCGGGTGCCCAGGAGAAGGAGGCAGGCACCGTGAATGCCGGTGAGACGAAGTCCGTGGGGGAGCAGCTGCGCAAGATCCGACTCAAGCGGGAGCTGACGTTGGAGGTGGTCGCCGGTCTGGCGGGTATCACCGCGGGGTACCTGTCCCGGGTCGAGCGAGGTTTGGCTCCTCTGGAACGGCACTCGCACTGGAAGGGGATAGCTGCCGCGCTCGGTGTCCCACTCTGGGAGCTGATGCGCCTGGAGCTGCCCGCTCCCGGCAACGGTCACACCGACAGCACCACCGTGGCCGTGCAAGACGCGCTGGACGCGGCGAAGGCCGGCTACCCCGGCGGGGAGCGTCTTCCCCTGCCGGCACTGCAACAACGCTTGGCCAGAGCCCTCAAGCTGGATCAGCAGTCCCGGTTCCGGGAGGTGGGCCAGGTGCTGCCGGAGCTGATCCGGGATCTGCACACCACACTGGCTGTCGGCCGTGATCTCGGCACACTGCTGCCACTGGGCGTGCTGCTGCACGTGCAGGTCACAGGCAGCTGGCTGGCTTATGCGGGGGCTCACATCAACGTACAGCGCCAGGCCATGTTCCTGGCTCAGGACCTCGCCCGGGAACACGACGAGCCGACCTCGCTCGCGTTTGCTGCCTTCGGGCTGGCTCAGACACTGACCCTCGGTGGGTCCTTCACGCTGGCGCAAACCGTGCTCGACAAGACCGCTCTGCCGCCGGTCACGAGGGAGACGGCGGGCCTGGTGCTCTCCGCCTTGGCCTCCCCTCAGGCCATGCTCATCGCTGTCAGGGGTGGTGACCCTAGTGCGCCACTCAGGGAGGCTGCCGAGATTGCGGATCGGTTCGGTGAGCTTGGGGAGGCGGATCCGCTCGGGTTCGGGTTCGGGCCGACGTTCGTCGGCTTTCGGAGGATTAAAGCGGCGCTGGAGCTC
>JBQTGW010000049.1:0-10346 GCA_052390495.1 Pseudonocardiales bacterium | reverse complement strand
CGGCCTACCTGGCCTCCCTAACCGGGGACGCCGCCACGACCCGCGAACACTGGGCCGCCGCCCGCGAACTCGCCACCCGACTCGGCACCAGCGACCAAGTTCACTACGGCCTGATCTTCGGCCCAGCCAACAACATCCGTCACGAGGTAGGGGGAAACGTCGCACTCGGCGACGGAGCCGCCGCCCTGGCTGCCGCCGAAGGCTTCGCGCCACCGCGGAACATGTCCCGCAGCGGGCGTGGCATCTTCTCTCTTCACGTGGCCCGAGCGCATCTGCTGCTCGGCAACCGTGACGGCTCGCTACAGGCGTTACAGGAGGCTCGCCGGATAGCCCCGCAGCAGACTCGACTGCACCCCATGGTGCGCGAGACCGTCGCCGTCCTGATCAGCCTGCACCGCCGCGCCAACCCCGAACTCACCGGCTACGCCACCTGGCTCGGCCTTATCACCTGAGCGGATCGACCGACCGGGCGCCGACCTCCTGCCACCGGCTGTCGTCTGTACATAAACTGTGAACGTTCTAGGCTCGCTCTCTGCTCACACTCAGAGTTCTCTGACGGACACGTAGTGTTGCCTCCGATGAGGGAACTACCGTGATCGCAGTTACCGACTTGGTAGCACGCACCGATAGGTTGAGGACGCACGCAGATGACGCAACTCGGCGGGTACGGTGTTGATCCCTTGATGGGACCGGCTGATCGGCTTCCCTTGACGGCCCGCGGCACGCCGGGTCAGGTCGAGCGCGAGATCGATTGAAATTTCTGCAATGATCCTGGTACTCACGAGCGATAACGATCGAACCGCAGACCGGGTTGTCGCCGAGCTTGGGCGGCGGGGCGAAGCCGTGAACCGCTTTGACTTAGCAGATTTTCCGCGCCGCGTCACCGTCAACGCCGAGCTGCGAGACGAGTTGGGCTGGCGTGGCTGGGTGAAGACCGAGGATGGTCAGATCCCATTGGGCCAGGTGAAGTCGATCTATTATCGGCGTCCCACCAGCTTCATCTTTCCCGATGACGTCATCGGTAGTGCTCTGACATTCGCCGCAGCCGAGGCGAGGCGAGGATTCGGTGGGCTCTTGTTCTCTTTGCCTACATGATGGGTCAACCATCCCGGCAGAGTGGCGGATGCGGAGTTCAAGCCCACGCAATTATATGTCGCGGCGGGCTGTGGATTGACGACTCCGCGTACGTTACTGACCAGTGACCCGGATCAAGCGCGCGTCTTCTGCCGGACTGCGGACGAAGGCATCGTTTACAAGCCGCTCTCGGCGGCGAATATTGTTACGGGCGACGATGTGCAACTGGTGTTCACGAGTAAAATCTCTGCTGCGGATTTTGATGACGTTGATCTATCGTTGACCATGAACCTCTTCCAGGAATGGGTACCGAAGCGGTACGATGCGCGCGTGACCGTAGTCGGTCAACGTCTCTTCGCAGTAGCAATCCACGCGGCATCGCCGGACGCTTACGTGGACTGGCGGACTGATTATGCTTCTCTTAGTTACGAACCGATCGACCTACCCGTGGACGTGGCGAACGGTATCTGGGCCTATATGAAGCGCTTCGACCTACTGTACGGCGGTTTCGATTTCGCAGTCACCGATGACCGCTGGTATTTCCTCGAATGCAATGCTAATGGTCAATTCGGATGGCTGGAGGCGGAGACCGGACTACCGATCACGGCTGCGATGGCGGATCTGCTGGTTGGGGTGACGGAGTGAAGCCGCCCACTACTGCGCCGTGGCGCGAGCGCGCTAGCGCGCTCGCCGACAGTCTTGCCGAGCGTGGCATTCTTCGTAGCGAGGCGTGGCGCGTGGCCGTGGCGCAGACGCCGCGCCACCTGTTTGTTCCCGCCAGCACCAGCACGACGGCGGCTGGCTCGACTGCGCAAGAGGCGGGTCTCGAGACGTGGTTGGATGAGGTGTACTCAGACTTGACGCTTGTTGTGCAGCGTCGCCCACTCCCGTCGGGACGGGCTGCCGGTGGGGAACAGGCTGCCTTGCCCACGAGTTCATCCACGATGCCAAGTCTCATGGTCGAGATGCTGGAGGCACTCGACCTCCACGACGGCCATCGTGTGCTGGAAATAGGTACCGGCACAGGCTACAACGCCGCGTTATTGTCGCACCGGCTCGGTGCGGAGAACGTAGTCAGTATCGATATCGATCCAGATCTGGTTCAGACCGCCACGCAGCGACTCGAAGAAATCGGCCATTCTCCAACACTGGTAGCCGGCAATGGCCTGGCCGGTGTCCCGGAGCACGGCCCTTATGATCGTATTATTGCGACCTGCGCAGTACCAGAGATTCCACTGGCGTGGATCGAGCAATTAACGCCCGGCGGGGCGATGCTCATCAACCTCCGCGGTGACGTTCCCGGCGTACTGTGCCTGCTGACCAGGGAAGACGACGATGAGGTTATCGGTCCAGCGCTACGTTCCGGTGGCGACTTCATGTGGCTGCGACGAGAGCTGAGCAGTCCACTTCGGGATGAAGAGTCTTCGACCCTGATCAGCGCGAGGAAGGTTGCCAGGCGCCGCACCGCGTTACCTCCCGCCGATGTCCTCGATGACAGCGGCTTCTTCTGGCTGCTCCAGCTCGAACTTCCCGGGCTTCGCATGATCAGTTCCACTGAGGTGTTTGATCCGATGGACAAAGTCAGTCGGCCAGGGCTTCTCATGTATACAGCAGACGGCTCACATGCCCAAGTGATCAACGAACCCGAGACCGATGGTCGGCACCGTGTCATTCAGGGTGGATCTCGTCGACTGTGGGATACCGTCGAAACGGCGTACGAGTCGTGGGTCCGACTCGGGAACCCAGGCCCGCACCGTTTCACCATAGTCGCAAACCCAACTATCCAGTTCGTGTCGCTGGACGGTGACACGAACTGGCTACGCTGGCCACTTCCACTCGTTTAGCCAAGCCCTGCGCGATCAGCACAGTGCCACTGAGAGAATCGTCACTCGTCGTCATCCAATGCCCGCACATCCTCGACGGTGATCCAGCCAGCCCCAAGACGCACGACCGGGAAGCCAGCGCGGGCACTCGTGTATCGCCGGACCCGGCTGCGACTTTCCGGTCAGTCCTCGCTTGGTGGGCTCGGGTCAGGCACGGTGCGAGCAACTGCCTCCCGGTAGATGGCGTGGTCGGCGCGCAGGCCAAGCGCGACGACTTCGACTGTGGTCGGTCGCTCGGCCGGGATAAGCCGATAGACGATCCGGTACCGCTGTGGCCGCTGATCAGGTGCGTCGAACCGCAACCGGTACAGGCCGCTGAGGTCACCGGAGATGTTGCGCTGGCCGAGGACCTTGCCACGCTGCCGGTGGTGAGCAATGTCGTCAAGTGCGGCCAGGGCAGCGTCAGCAAGCTGACCGTCCTCGGCGTTGAGCGCCAGAAGATCGGCTGGGGCGACGGGAAGCCACGTGATCATGTATGGGTTGCGTGTCAACGGTCCGGTCAGCCGCCTGGTACGGCGCGCACCTCATCAAGGGTCGCCAGCACGTCAGAATGGTCGATTCGCTGGGGGCCGGCGTTCTCGAGCCGAGTTCGGGCGGTGGCCAGGTCGAGCACGTCCTCGATCACTGGGGCGAGCTGCTGCCACAGCTCCCACGGCACGATGACCGCTTGCGGGCGCCGGTGCGAGCCGAACGCGATCGGCTCCCCGGCCACGCCGACTCGGTCGAACGTCGCCGCGATCTGGTTCAATCTTGCGCGAGCCTCGTTTGTGGGCAGCACATCAGCCATCCTCAAACGGTACCAGAATAAGTATCGATCCTGACATGTTCAGGAGCGGTACCCCAGGTCGATCGCCACCTCTCGCCTCTTGAGTTCATTGACTCTGGTTCGGCCGGCAGGTCAGGCAGATCTGTGCCGGGTCGGGCGGTGTACCGCGCAGCGCTGCGAGTGGCCGGAACTGTCTGCCGTCACACTGTGCGGTGACCAGCTGCCCTGGCGGTGTGGGCACAGCCAGATGCGTCTCGCCGTCGGCGAGGGACGCCACGTACCAGCGGGTCACTGGGCTCATCGGTCGGTAGCGGCAGGTACCCGCCCGGCGACCCTGGACGGTGCGTGTGCAGGTTGGCGGCGCCAGCGCAGCATCTGCCTGCGCGGCCACTGAGCGAGCTGACCTCTGAGGTGGCTGATATCGAACGACTGGAGCGCAACGCCAGCTACCGCAGGCTCGCCGCCCGGCTCCCTGGGCTGGTCGAAGAACTCACCGTGGCCGCCCACCAAGGGAACCCGTCCACTGCGGAAGCGGTCTACGGACTGTTGGTCCAGGTATATGGCGTCACCCATGACCTGCTGCATCGCCTCGGGTACGCGGAGCTGGCCGAGTCCGTAGAGCACAAGCTCGCGCTGGCCGCCGAGCACACCAGCGATCTCTTGATGGGTGGGCTGGTGTACTGGACCAGAAATCAAACCTTCAAGGAGGCCGGGGACTACCCTCATGGCCTGCGCTTGCTGGAGACCGCCCGTACCGAACTGGAGGACCAGTTGCGGCGTCCCACCCCAGCCGCGCTGACCGTCTACGGCCGCCTGCACCTGTCCTCGGCCTACCTGGCCTCCCTAACCGGGGACGCCGCCACGACCCGCGAACACTGGGCCGCCGCCCGCGAACTCGCCGCCCGACTCGGCACCAGCGACCAGGTGCACTACGGCCTGACCTTCGGCCCGGCCAACAACATCCGTCACGAAGTAACCGCCCACGTCCAACTCGGTGACGGAACCGCCGCCCTCACCGCCGCCGAAGGCTGGGCACCACCGCGCGACATGCCCCGCACCAGCCGCAGTCAGCACTATCTCGACCTGGCTCGCGGGCACCTGCTCCACGGTGACCGCCATGGCTGTCTGCGGGCGCTGCAACAGGCTCGCCGAATCGCACCCCAGCGCACTCGCCTGGACCGCATGGTGCGGGACACCACCACCCTGATCAGCCTGCACCGCCGCGCAAACCCCGAACTCACCAGCTACGCCACCTGGCTCGGCCTCACGACCTGACTCACCATCTGAACTGTGCTGCACCACGACCGGCGGGGTGCCGAGTTAGTCGAGTGGCGCAATGAGATCCATGTCGGTCGGAGCGGGGAGGCGCGTCACCACGTCCGTCGTGAGATCACAGCACGTGAAGGTCACGGTGTAATAGCGGTCGGGGGTTTGGGTGAAACCGGTGACCACCCCCATCGAGCCCACGGGGATCGGGCCGTCCTTGGACACGAACCGCGCCGCCCAGCCGGTGTAGTCCCGGCCGTCTTCCACGGTGGGTAGCGGGTCCTGCGGCAGCTCAGGCGGTGCGTAGGGGGCGTAGCAGCGCACCTTGTGCGGCCGTTGCAGCCGAGACCACCGTGCGCGCAACCCCATCACCATGGCGCCCATTATCCCCCGTTGCAGTCCTGGGCGGTGATGAACTTTTCCCGCCCGGTCTCCGTGACGTCGAATGGCAAGCCTTCGGGGTCCGCCGTGGTGGACGGCCCCACCCCGTCGACATGGACCACAGCCCGGTACCAGCCCTGCGCGCAGGTCCCTGCGCTGACCGGGACCGGGAACCCGGTGCGGTCGGGGATGGCCCGCGACACCACCTGGCGGCGTCCCAGCGGGGAGTACTCGCCGATGGCCTTGTACTCCATCCAGGCGTGCAGCACGTGCTGTCGTGGCGGTAGGTCACAGGTCGGGGTCACCACATCCCGGACCTCGCCAGCCTGGACGTGGATGCCCTGAAACGACAGGGCGCACGCTTTGGGCAAGGGCGTGCACGAGCTGTCCCCGCTCTGGGTGACCAGGACGACGGCGAGGGTGAGCAGGTATTTGACCATGTCGTCCCCTCATCCCCGAGTGATCGCCAGGTTACCGAATGTGCGCTCACAGATCGCGACATGGTCCCCGTGGCCCGCCACCAGCCCGGACGTCATGGCCTGTTCGCTAATGAGATGATCACGTCCGTCGGCGCTGCTGGTCACCGCCGCGGTCCTGCGGTGCCGGATCTGGTTTATCGTGGGCAAGGCAGCCGGTGAACCCACCCGTGTCCTGGACCTCGCCGAACGGGACCTACCGACCGAACTCGATGCCGCGCCGGGTGACTGGTGGCTCATCGACGGCGGCGAGGTCGTGACGATGCACTACCACCCCGATGGCCGGTTCCGCGGAGCCGAGATCCTCGACGCCCAACACCTTATGGCGCACCGGATCGCTGCCGATGCGGTCTGGCGGGCCGGTGCACCGTTCAGCTCCTGGTGGGACCGGCACCCGCAGCACCACCGCTCACCAAACCGAGTGACCTGGTCCGAGGGGACATCTGGTTGAGTAATCCCCGCCGCCTCGACACGCTGTCTGCGACGCTGCGCAAGCTACGAGACGAAGCTGGTCTTTCCGGGGTTGAAGCGGCACGGCGAGCGAGGACGTCGCAAGCGACGATCAGCCGGTTCGAGAACGGCAAGCGAGTGCCCACCGCCGATGACGTCCGTGCCCTATGCGAGGTGTACAGGGCACCCGCTACCACTCGCCGGGAACTGCTCGCCATCGCCAAGGACCTGCGCGAAGGGGCTTCATCGGCCCGCATCATCCTGCACCGTCACGGTGCCCCGTCTGTTCAGCAGCGCATCGGCCGGATCGAGGCCGTCACAGCGCGGATCCGTAGCTTCCAGCCGACCATCGTCATCGGCATGCTCCAGACCCCCGACTATATGCGCGCGTTGCTGTCGGGCCTGCACCAGGGCGAGGACCTGGACGCCATGGTCGCCGCCCGGCTGGCCAGACAGCAGGTCCTCGACACCGACCGCACTTTCCACCTCGTGATCACTGAAAGCGCCCTGCGCTGGTACATCGGCTCCCCGGACATCATGGCCAGACAAACTGAACACCTTGCCATGATCACGCAACGGCCGCGCGTTCAACTGGGGATCATCCCTTGGAACCGGCCAGTGACTCACCCCGTGCTGCACGCCTTCCAGATCTACGACCAGCGAGCCGTGATGCTGGGCACCGAAACCGCTGTCGCGGTCATCACCGACGCCCGCGACGTCACCGACTACGAAACCCGATTCGAGATCTACGCCGGACTCGCCGACTACAGCGATGATGCCCGCCGTACCCTACAACGATTGGCCGACGAGTACCGGGCACTAGACTGACTTGCTCGGGATATCGATCCTGACGCGTTCAGGAAACGCCAGTCCAGCTCGGGTCTGGCTGCGGTTGCTTTCCTCGTGCTTGCTCATCTCGTCTCTCGAGCTCATCAACACTGGTTCAGCTGGCAGGTCAGGCAGATCTGTTCCGGGTCGGGTGGCGTGCCGCGCAGGGCCGCGAGGGGCCGGAACTGCCTGCCGTCGCACTGTGCGGTGACCAGCTGCCCGGGTGGTGTGGGCACCGCCAGATGCGTCTCGCCGTCGGCGAGGGACGCCACGTACCAGCCCGTCGCTGTGCTCATCGGTCGGTAGCGGCAGGCGCCTGCCCGGCGGCCCCGGACCGGGTGTGTGCGGGCTGGCGGCGCCAGCGCAGCAGCCGCGCCACCAGGCCACGACGAGGACGGCGCCCGATGTTGGAGATGGTGATGCGGTGCCGGGCTGTCTCGCAGTCGAAGCAGGTCTGCCCTGGTGGGGCCACCATTGGTGCGGCCACGAGGACCCGCCCGCAGAGCGCGAGGTAGTCCCCGTGGCCCGCCACCAGCCCAGATGTCATGGCGTGGGCGCTGACGAGATGATCACGTCCGTCGGTAGTGCTGGTGAGTGTCGTGGGGCAGGGGGTGCCGCCGTGTCGGGTCTGGTCTACAGTGGGCATGGCACAGCCCTTTCGTCATCGGTGGGGTTCGCGTCGGCCTCGGTGGCTGCCACCACCGGGGCCTTTTCTTTTCGCTGTAATGCCTGGTCAGCGTGGCTGCCACCACTGCCCACCAGGGTGTTGCCTGCTGTTCGCCGCCTCCCGTCCCGCCAACCGATACTATCCGATTCATGCGATATGGTGTTGACTCACGCTTGACGCCTGATCATGAACGCCTTTGTCGTTGTTAGCTGATACTGCGGTAATCGGCGGCGACGCGCTCAATGGCTGCGTGTGCTGCCTCGTCGTAGGAGACGAATGGTTCGAGCTCGGCCCAGTGTTCTTCGTATTCCTGTATGTCGTGCCGGTCGGTAATGATGGCGGTGGCGGTCTGGGTGCCTAACAGGACGGCCCGCGAGTCGTAGATCGTGAAGCCGTGCAGCGCGGGCACCGTCGCCGGGGTGGTCCATTCGATGATGCCGAGTCGCACATTCGGGCGCCGTGATTCCTGGACGAGGTGATCCAGCTGTTCGACCATGACCGCGGCGCCACCCATGTTCCAGCGCAGCGCCCCCTCGGCCATGACGAGGACGAACTCGCGCTCGGTGTCCAGCATGCGCTGGCGCTCCAGCCGAGACGAGATCATGCGCCGCCGGTCCTCCCCGGCGAGCCACTGACCGAGTAACGCATCGACGTACGGCTCGGTCTGTAGTAATCCGATGACGGCAGCTGGCGCGAAGCTCCGGATCCGGGAAGCCGCCGTCTCCAGCTTGCCGATGCGCTGTTGCATCCACCAGCCACCCCGCTGCAGCACTACCCGCGCGGAGATGGTGCTCTCGCGCAGCTCGCGGGTCATGTCGAGCAGCTCGCGCCGCATCTCCGGTGCCGCCCGGTAGACCTGACACAGTGCTTTCACGTCGTCCTCGGTGGGCAGGAAGGTGCCGGTCTCGGCGCGGCTGACCTTGGACTGGCTCAGCCCGGCGCGGCGGGCCGCTTCCGCGCCGGAAAGCCCGGTTTGGGTCCGGAGTTGCCGCAGCGTGGCCGATAACGGGTTCGGGATGCCCACGTGGTTCCTTGTTAGATGACGGAGGGGTCCCGCCAGTATTCCGGATGCGCCTTCCAGTAGTCAGCGAAGTCCACGGCGCCCGACCAGGCTGCGTCCTTCGCGGCCAGGTAGCGGGGCAGCATCTCCTCGGGTGCGACCTCGGCACCGACGTACCTCCCTTCAGCTCCCGCAGCACCTCCGCATCCACGACGAGGCGACCGCGCACCAAGACCGTCCCCCCGGCCTGTGCGACGGACCGCACCGTGGGCCATCTGGTCAACAGCAAGTTCGGGCAGCAGGGACGACGGGATCTCCACCACTGCCTCGCCCGGCCCGAGCACGTGGCCGCCCAGCTCCAAGCCGGTCACCAGGTAGCCCTGCACGAGGTAGGTACCCCGATCAGTCGCGTTGAGGTTGGGACATTTGCGTCCTTCGCCGCACATGCTGCGTAACAAGACCATTTTCATGAAGGGCTCCCCTCGGGTTGGGTGTGTCACCGCAGTTCTACCGAACGTGCACGAGTTAGTCAATGAGTTGTTGCATGACTCCTCGGAGTGCGGCACCCCGGGTGCGCCCACCACGCCGGAAGTGTGTGACCGTGCTTGACCAAGTCGAGCACGTCCTCGATCACCTCGCCGTCGGCGAGGGAGGGAGGCCACATACCAGCCCACCACTGTGCTCACCGGTCGGTACCGGCGGACACCCGCCCGGCCGCCCCGGACTGTGCGCGTACCGACCGGCGGCGTCGGCGCAGCAGCCACGCCACCACACCCCGGCGACGACGGCGGGTGCGCCCGGTACCGACGATGATGCTGCGGTGCCGCGCTGTCTCACACTCCCAGCACGTCCGCCCCGGTGGGACCACCATGGGCGCCGCCACCACGACCCGCCCGCAGATCGCGAGGTAATCTCCGTGGCCCGCCAGCAGCCCGACCGTCATGGCCTGCTCGCCGACGAGATGATCACGTCCATCGACGGTGCTGGTCACCGTCGCGGGGCGCGGCCGGGTCGGATCTGGTCTACCGTGGGCATGGCACACCCCTTTCGTCATCGGTGGGGTTCGCGTCGGCCTCGGCGGCTGCCACCGCCGGGGCCTCTTCCTATCGTTACGCCTGGTCGGAGCGTTTATCGACCCAGGACATCCTCTCGGCTGGCAACGCTGCGTGCCCGGATGGGCGCTCCAAGTCTGAACGTCGCGATGCCGACGAATGTTCACGGTTGATGCACAAGCACCTACGCTGGAAGGCAATGCGGGTGGGTGGATGCGATACAAAGCCCGGGTGCACATGACAGGGTCCAAGCTAAGGAGCGGTCTAGTGGTCGAGGACACGTCCCACGTCGGTGCGACGATTCGCATGCTGCGGGTGGCCGCCGGGCTGACCCAGAACCAACTCGCCGCGCGGGCGAACGTCTCTCTGAGCCTGCTGGGCAAGGTCGAGTGCGGAGACCGGGCTGCCACTCACGCACTCCTGACCGCTGTCGCACGGGCACTGAAAGTCCCTGTCGAACGACTAACCGGCCAGCCCTACACCGACAACCAGCGTGACGAGCA
>JBQTGW010000048.1:0-11398 GCA_052390495.1 Pseudonocardiales bacterium | reverse complement strand
ACGCCGGTTGTCCCCGCCTCCCACCGACCCACCCCCCCCCGCCCGCTCGCCACCCTTGTCGCCCACAACCCCGCCCGTTATCGTTGGCTCGTACGGATCCGGTGCGGTGACCGCACCTGATCATTCCGAGACAGCGATCACTAACCCTGGCCCAGCGGCGACCCCCGCAGTACCCACCACCTGCTCAGATCCGAAACATCGAACACCGGGCCAACGAACACCGTGAGGTACGCAGAACGACACCCTGCACCACCGGAGACATCCAACCGATCAGCACAGCGCGCTCCGATGAGGCAGGGTGTCGCCAGAGTGCTGATCCGCCCACCGAACCTGCTACCACCACTGGTCACGAACCCACCGATCATCACACTAAGCCACCGAATTGCACCTCTACGAATACCGGCTGAATGTTTACCCATCCGGCCTCGCACATCCGCTGGTGCGGGCGAACAGCAAGCTGAGTGCTTCGTGGGCGTCGAACCGAGCGAGCACTGGCAGCACCATAAGCTGGGGCCGGTCATAGGGCAGGCGGGTCCCTGGCCGCGCCCGTCCGAAGGCACCTGATCTTTGCATCGAGGCCAACAATTGCACCTCAGGTGTTCAGAGACTAGAATAAGCGCTTGTCTTCTAGAACTTCGACCAGGATTCCGCTCGGATCCTTGATGAAGAAGTAAGTTACCCCGGTCCGGCCTTGCTGAACTTCGACATTCGACGCAATGCCACGGTTCTCGACAAAATTCTTGGCTTCGTGCACCGAATCGACTGCAAGGGCGAAGTGTTTGACGCCAATCCGAGGCAGATCTGTCACCAGGGACCGCGCCGACTCGGGTGCGGACACCTGATCCCGATACCAGAAGATCTCCAAGTAGTTCACACCAAGCTTGAGATGCGCGATCTCCAGCTCACCGTCCGGAGCTTTCCAGTGCAGCACGACCCTAAATCCGAACTGTTCGTAGAACGCCACGGATTCTTCCATATCGATCGCGCTGATGGCGGCGTGATGAATCGTGAAATCCACTGGTAACTCCCTGCGTATCTCGGTCGAGCGCGGGCGCCCCTACACCGCCAGAACCTCCCGTGCGCGTTCCAGGAAGTCGGCTACGGCTGGGACCGATGCGTGCGGCAGCAGCTTCCTGCAGAGATCACGGAGACAATCAGCACCACGGGTTGAGGTCAGGCTCTCGGCCAGGTGCACCGCAGCCATTCCCCGGTCCGCAGCTGCTTCCAGGTCACGCTGCTTACCGGGTCGAGCGAGAGCATCGGAGAGGTGGGTCAGGTAGATCTGCAGGTCCCGCGTGAAGGACTCGTCGAACATAGCGATTCCGCCGTCGAGCAGCGCTGTCGCTCGATCGGGCTGACCCAGCTGCAGCAGACAGTCGCCCGCCCCGGCCGTGATCTCCGCTGGAGTCACCCAGTACAACCAGAGTGGATCGCTGTCCGGTTCGAACCGCTCGACCTGTGCGCGAGCCTTGGCGACGGCCGCCTCACAAGCTGATCCGTCCTGAAGAGTAGCCAGGGCATAGGCCTTCCGGATGTACAACTCGGCCAGCAGTCGGGGCGTCTCCCAACCACGGATCCCGATCACGGCGGTCTCGATGAGCGTGACGGCCTCGGCTGGCCTACCACGACGGGCTGCCTGATCGGCCATGCAACCGAGGATATGGGCGCCCAGGGGCCGGTCATCCGCACTGTGTGCCGCCCGTAAGGCAGCGACGTGGTACCGCTGCCCCAGCCCGGGTCGCCCTGCGTCGTGGGCGACCCAGCCAGTCAGTTGGCCGAGCTCGGCCAGGGCGATATACAACCCATGACCGGTTCGCTCGTCGTAGGACGCCTGGTCGAGCAGCCCCGCAACCCAACCGAATGCCTGCTGGGCCAGCGCGAGCACGTTGCCACCACCCGCCGCATCATCCATCGTCCGCAGCGTGGCGATCATGGCCGGTAGTTGATCGGTCAGCGCCACTGATACCCGACCGCCCGACAGCCCTGACGCCAGCGGCTCCGGGTCGCGGATCAGCCATTGGTGCGCCGGAGCTGTCAAGGCCGGTCCGGTCAGGAGGGCAGAACACCCACGCTCCACAGGGCTACCACCGCCGTTCAGCGCGACTGACGCCTTGACGGTACTTCGCTGGTTCCAAGGAAGAGAGAGCACTGGTTCGCACCCAGCGTCGTCGACCCGCTCACCAGGTGTGTCCGATCCAGCGACTACGGAGATCACAGCTTGCTCGCTGTGCAGACGCTCAGCGACAGCAAATTGGTCCGCCTGGGAGGAGTTCGACTGTGACGCGGCGTACTCGTTCTTGGCGATCACCAGCTCGTCATGCCGCTTCAACAGCGCACTACTAGCGAACCGGGCTTGCGCCTCGTCGGAGGCTTGGGAGAGGGCGGTATCCAGTATTTCTTGCATGTGTGGGCGCTGGGTGATGGTGGCCTGCCGCGCTTCCCACTTGTTGATCGTGCGCATGCCGATCCCCAGGTAGGCGGCGAAGTCGCGGACGCTGAGTCGCAGCGCTTGCCGGAGCAGCGCCGCTTCCCGGCCAGTCCAGCGCTCAACGACGCTCACAAGCACCACACCCCTTGGTCATAAACATCGCACGCAGCGTAGTACCAGTGCCCACGCCCGAAGTGCGCCGCTACGACGCTGACAGATCGTTCTCGCCAGATCCCGTCCCTAGCAGGCTTTTCTCAGGCCCCAGAGCCGGGATGGTCGAGCCACTGGACACGGTAGTGCTGCCGGTGCCCCGAGAGACGCCAGCCGCCATGGGCGGGTGGTGGACCCGACCGGCAGCGCTGTTCGCCGCACACCGCTCCGGTGGCGCGCCCCGGTTCTGGGTGCCCATCCACCCCTCAGCCGGTGAGACAAGCACGAAAGCGAGTGCGACAGATGCGTGAGCGAGTCAGGCGCGGACGCGGGCGCGAAGCCACAATTCCCGACAAGGGCCTCACGGGTGAGAAGGTGACCACAGTCGTGACCCACGAAGACCGTGAACTGCTGGCCGAGCTGGCGCGACTGAACGGCGATATGGCGTCGTTAGCTCTGCGAATCATGGACGGAAGCGCCAGCGCCGCCGAACAGAGGCACTACGCGCAGCGCCTTATCGCCGGAGGTGAACGGCTCAAACGCCCGGCGGACAGAATGGGAGGCGCGGTTATTGAGGGGGAGATCGTGGTCAATGGACCGATTGCCCTGCCTATGCATACCGTGGAACTCGACTGGGAATCGTGAGCAACGTTTGGGGAACACGACACCGTCTGTTCTTGGAGGAGTTGCAGAAGCTGGCTGAGTGGCTCTGTGGTGATGAACCACAGGCGCCAGCCGTACTTGAAGAGCAGATGACGCGGCTCCTGGCAGTGGCCATCATGCTGCTGCAACAGCACGAGGTCAACAAACGAGGACAGTGTCAGTTTTGTGGCTGGACAAGGTGGAAGTGGCGATTTTGGCGTAGACGGCGCAGATGCACTGTGCACCAGGCGTTAGACCTCGCCATGGGTCAGAACCTGGACATGGTGTGGTGGTGTGTATTCGAGAGTGTGGGACGAAAGCGGGACCTAACGGAGGTGCAGGTGTGGCTGGAGAGAAGGGCAACGGATGCGGGTTCCACCGTTTCCGGTGAGACTACTCACGATAGCGACGATGACGAGCCGACGATTGTGTTAGAAAAAGCTACCAATGGCGAAAGGTAGTACTTGCGTTGAGTGACGTATCGCCGTGAACCTCACGTTGCCCGCTTGCCGAGTCTGCCACGGCGTGCCGGGCGGGGCGCCAGGCGGCGAGCTGCTCGCGGGTGCGACCGACCTGGGCGCATCGCCGACTCAACTCCTCGTCAGCTTGAGCGGAGACTCCTCGGTGGAATGCTGCTCACGCCGCCAGCGGTGGTCGTCGCCGGTCAGCGTTCCGGCTTAGTACTTCAGCTCGACGAGGTGCAGCCGACGCCGACCGAGGACCAGCAGATCCACCTCGTGCCACTTGCCGTGGGTGTCCCGGAACTCGAAGTTGGACCAAGCCCGGTATGGCCCGATGCCCGGTATGGCCCGATGCCCGGGAGTAGCTCGCGGACCAGGCGCAAGCCCTCGGCCTCGTGCGGGAACTGCGACGGGGTGACCTCGACCCAGCGGGGATCATCCTGATCCAGCAGACTCACCCCTCCCGCTCCGCGACGATCTCCCAGGTCCGGTGGCGGTTACACCCATCCACTACGGCTGGGCGGTGTTGGTGGCCCAGACCGGGGCTCCGTCGGGTCGATAGATCACGACGTTGCCGTCGTCCTGCACGACCAGCCGGCTGCCCATGTTGCCGTCGGTTCCACTGGACCACACCGCGTTCGCGGTGGCGTTGTAGACCACCAGGTTTCCGTCGTCCTGCATGACGCATACGCCGGCACCGCCGGGCCTGGGCCGGGTGTCCCACAACGCCAGCGCGTCCGGGTCGCGGTAGAGGACCAGGTTCGTGTCGTCCTGGTAGACCAGCCGGAACAGGCCGTTGGCCGAGCTGATCGAGGCATTGGGGGTCAACACATCTCCGGGCGCCATGGCATCACCCGACGCCGCCGACCCACTCTGCAACGACGGCCAGCGCCTGCTCCGTCCGTTGATTGTGTACTCGAGGACATACCCGTCAGGCAGGACGGGTGCATTCATCTCCTGGCCGACCCAGTACCTGATGTAGCTTCGCTCGCTCATCCACTTGGCCAACCAATAGGAGTTCTCAGGGCCAGCGGAGAAAAATGTCTGATTGGTTATGGGGTTGATTAAATCAAACTCTATACGAGTTTTTATTTCCGGGTCCGGCCACCACAATTCGTCGTCGGCCAACGATCCCAGTTTGTTGAGCACGAAGGATTCAAGAGCTGACGGCAAGAAAGGCAGCGATGCGGGCCGGGATTTTCCAGGTATGCGCCGGTAGACTCCCACTTCGGCGCCTAGGCCGCCTGGGAAGGACTGGAGCCCCAGGAACCTCTGGCACCACCCCTTCCACAGCTGGATCACCACAGGTTGGCCATCGATGGTGTCTTCGACGATGGTCGTCGAATAACCAGGCCACTGCAACGCAAGAAAGCACGGAAAGAGGGTACAGAGCTCCTTCCACCTTTCCGACGTCTCGACGTACGAGTAGTCATTGGCATCGATGACCTTGATCGTCGGCGTGTTGAAGTTCTGAACTGTGTCGGAAGCCCATAGCACGTTGTTCGTGCTGTCGTAAACGACCAGGTTGCCGTCGTCCTGGAGCACCACCCAGGCGCCCGGATGGCCGTCGGTCATAGTGGTCCAGAGGGGCACGTCCTGCGGCGAGTACACGACGAGGTTTCCGTCATCCTGCATCACGACCCGGTCCACCGGCTGGCCAGCGGTGTTGGAAGCCCACAGGGGCTGGGCGACCTGCGTGCGGTAGAGCACCAGGTTGCCGTCGCCCTGCACGATGAGGTTAAGCCACCCGTTATTCGAAACGAGCTCCCCGTTGACGCGTAGTTCCTGACCAGGCAGCAGTCGATCCATCTGAAGTTCTCCAGACGTTGCGGAGGTGTTCCGCGGCTAAGATATCCGCCTAGCTGAGAAGCTCAGCAGGGTGTCCCAGCGGACGATTTTCGAGGCGGCTGCCTACGGTTCGAAGCGGTAGCCCATCCCGGGTTCGGTGCGTAGGTGGCGTGGGCGGGAGGGGTCGGGTTCGAGCTTGCGGCGTAGCTGGGCGAGGTAGACCCGCAGGTAGTGGGTCTCCTTGGCGCAGGCCGGTCCCCATACCTCGGTGAGCAGCTGCTGCTGGGACACCAGCCGGCCAGGGTGGCGCACCAGCAGGTCGAGGATCGCCCACTCAGTGGGGGTCAGGCGCACGTCGACGCCGTCGCGGTGCACCTTTTTCGCGGCCAGGTCGATGGTGAACGACGAGGTGGTCACCACCGGCTCGTCGGCCCCCACCCCGACTGCCCGGCGGCGCACCGCCGCTCGCAGCCGGGCCAGCAGCTCGTCCATCCCGAAGGGCTTGGTGACGTAGTCGTCGGCACCGGCATCCAGGGCCGCCACCTTGTCGGCG
This sequence comes from Pseudonocardiales bacterium, assembly GCA_052390495.1. Classification (GTDB taxonomy): domain Bacteria; phylum Actinomycetota; class Actinomycetes; order Mycobacteriales; family Pseudonocardiaceae. The sequence continues at coordinate 5,376 of JBQTGW010000048.1, read as the reverse complement.
GAGTCGGTGCGGGCGGACAGCACAATGATCGGCACACTGCTCCAGCCGCGCACTCCGGCGATGACCTCGGTGCCGTCCAGGTCGGGCAGACCGAGATCGAGCACCACGACGTCGGGATGTCCTTCGGCGGCTGCGCGCAGGGCGCCGACCCCGTTGGTGGCAGTGAGCACCTGGTAGCCGCGAGCAGCGAGGTTGATTCGCAGCGCCCGCACGATCTGTGGCTCGTCGTCGACCACCAGCACCCTGGTCGCGCCAGAACCGGTCAAGCTGGGGCCGGTCATGCTGGCGTCTCCTGCGGGGCGGGCTGCTCGGCAACTGGTAGCGAGATCACCACGGTAAGTCCCCCGCCTGGGGTGTCCTCTGCGGCGATCACGCCGCCCATCGCCGCCATGAAACCCTTCGCGACCCAGAGCCCCAGGCCGATCCCGGGGGAGGTCTGCCGGTCCCCCCGAGCGGTCGAACCCAGCCGCTGGAAGGGCGCGAACGCGGCGTCGGCGGCTCCGCTCGGGAGCCCGGGCCCATGGTCGCAGACCCGCAGCTCGACCCGTCCCGCATGGGTGCTCCCGCGAACCTCCACGACCGCGCCACAGGCATGCCGCAGCCCGTTGTCCACCACGTTGGCCACCACCCGCTCCAACAGGCCGGGGTCGGCGAGCACCGGTGGCAGCTGCGCACCGATGTCCACGGTCACCGCGTCGGAGCGATCGATGGTGGTCAGCGCGTGTGCGACCACCTCGTCGTACCCAACCGGCCGCAGCCGCGCCGACACCGCCCCGGTGGCCAGCCGGGAGGAGTCGAGCAGGTTCTCCACCAGGCCGGTGAGCCGGTCGGTGGATTCCTCGATGGTGGCGAGCAGCTCGGTGGTGTCGGTCGCGGACAGGTGCAACTCAGCATCGCGCAGGCTGCCCACCGCGGCCTTGATGGACGTCAGCGGAGTGCGCAGGTCGTGCCCGACCGCGGAGAGCAGAGCCGTTCGCAGCTCGGTGGTCTCGGCGCGACGCTGGGCCGCCAGCGCCTGCTCGGTGGCCCGCTGCTGGCGGAGCGCGAGCACCGCCTGGCCCGCGGCGCCTTCGAGCACGGACCGCTCGGACGCGGTCAGCGCTCGGCCCCGGATCGCCAGCAGCATCTGGTCGTCCACGGTGATCGCGGCATCGGCCTCGGCGGGCACCGAGCACGGGTCGGCACCCGTCCAGGCCACCTGCTGCCAGCCGTCGCCGTGTCGATCACTACGGGGTCGATCATCACCGGGCCGATCAACGGGCCGATCATCACCGGGCTGCGCCAGCAGCGTCACCGAGGTGAGCCCGAAGTTCTCCCGCACCTTCTCCAGCAGCCTGCGAACCGGATCTGGGCCAGCAGTGAGCACCGTGCGGGCGTAGGAAGCCAGCAGTGCGGCCTCGGTGCGCGCCCGGGCGGCCTGGACGGCCCGCCGGGCAGCCCGGTCAACCACGAGCGCCACCATCACCGCCACGAGCACCATCGTGAGCACGGTCACGATGTTCTTCGGCTCAGCGATGGTGAGGCTGTAGATCGGCTGAGTGAAGAAGTAGTTGAGCAGCAGCCCGGACGCCGCAGCGGCGGCCAGTGCGGGCCCCAGCCCACCGATCAGCGCAACACCGACGATGGCCAGGAAAAAGAGCACCACGTCAGTGGCCAGGTCGAACAGCTCACGCCCGACAATGCCTACACCGGTGGCCGCCAGCGGCAACAGCAGCGCCATCGCCCAGCCAGTGATCTTGCGAGCCTGCGAGATCGCGCTGTGCAGCGCGGGTAATCGCAGCCCGCCACCCGCCTCGTCGTGGGTGACCAGGTGCACATCGATCGGCCCGGAGTCCTGCACCACGGCCGCGCCGATGCCTTCGTCGAACAGCCGGGCCAGCCGGGATCGGCGGGAGGTGCCCAGCACCAGCTGGGTGGCGTTGACCCCACGGGCGAAGTCGAGCAGCGTGCTCGGGATGTCGTCGCCGACCACGGTGTGGAACGTCGCTCCGATGTCTGTGGCGAGCTTGCGGACGCTCGCCAGTGCTGCCGGAGCTGCTCCGGCCAGGCCGTCGCCACGCAGGATGTGCAATACCAGCATCTCACCGCCACTCGTGCGGGCAGCGATCCGGGCTGCCCGCCGGATCAGTGTTTCGGACTCCGGCCCGCCGGTGACCGCGACGACCACCCGCTCCCGGGCTTCCCAGGTGTCGGTGATGTGTTGCTCGGCGCGGTAGCGCTGCAGCGCGACGTCGACCTGGTCAGCCACCCACAGCAAGGCGAGCTCGCGCAGCGCGGTGAGGTTGCCCGGCCGGAAGTAGTTGGACAGCGCGGCGTCGATGCGGTTGGCGGGGTAGACATTGCCGTGCGCCATCCGCCTGCGCAGCGCCTCCGGGGTGATGTCGACCAGCTCGACCTGCTCAGCGTGGCGCACCACCTCATCGGGCACCGTTTCCCGCTGCCCGATACCGGTGATCCGCTCGACCACGTCGTTGAGTGACTCCAGATGCTGGATGTTGACCGTGGACAGCACGGTGATGCCCGCCTCGAGCAGCTCCTCGATGTCCTGCCAGCGCTTGACATTGCGCGAACGGGGCACGTTGGTGTGCGCCAGCTCGTCCACGAGGGCGACCTCCGGCCGCCGGGCCAGCACCGCATCGACGTCCATCTCGGACAGCTGCACGCCGCGGTGCATAACAGTGCGCCGGGGCACCACCTCCATACCTTCCAGCAGGATGGCGGTCTTCTCCCGGCCGTGGGTCTCCACCAGGCCGACGACGACGTCGGTTCCGCGGCTCGCGCGGCGGCGGCCCTCGCCGAGCATGGCGAAGGTCTTCCCGACACCTGGTGCGGCACCGAGATAAACCCGCAGCTCACCGCGACGGGTGGAGCCGCGCTCGTCCACGGCTCCAGTGTCCCCTAAATGAGGATCAGCCAGCTGAGGATCAGCCTGCGCGGGCACGCTGGACGGCCAGGTTCAGCGCCAGCACGTTCACCACGGGTTCGCCGAGGAAGCCCAGCGCCCGGTCGGCGGTGTACTGATCGACCAGTGCCCGCACCCGCTGCTCGGGCACTCCGGTGGCCCGGGCGACCCGGGCGACCTGCAGCTGCGCGTAGGCCGGGCTGATGTGGGGATCCACCCCGGACGCAGAGGTCGTCACGGCATCGGGGGGGACGTCTGAAGGGGCGGCACCCTCCCGGGTGGCGATCAGCTCACGGCGCTGCGTCACCGCGTCGAGCAGGTCGGGCGAGTCACCGGCGAGGTTGGAGCCGCCGGAGACCGACGGGTCCCCGGGGCCGAGCACGTCGTCGGACGAGGCCGAGGGCCGGGTGTGGAAGTACGGGTCCGAGCCACCGGAGGCCACCGGATCGATACCGATCAGCTCAGAGCCCACCACCTGACCGTCGACGACAACCAGCGACCCCTCGGCCTTGGCCTGCAGGCCGGGGATCCGGGACAGGCCGTATATCGCGAACGGGTAGGCCAGACCGAGCAGGACGGTCATCACCAGCAGCACCCGCAGGCCCGCTACGGATTGGCGGAGCAGCGTGGTCAGCATCAGATCCCCGGGATGAGACGGACGAGCAGATCGATCAGGAGGATCCCGACGAACGGGGTGATAATGCCCCCGATGCCGTAGATCAGCAGGTTGCGCCGCAGCAGCGACACCGCCGACGACGGCCGGTAGCGCACCCCGCGCAGGGCCAGCGGGATCAGCCCGACGATGATCAGCGCGTTGAACACCACCGCGGACAGGATCGCCGAGCTCGGGCTGGACAGCTGCATGACGTTGAGCCGGTCCAGCTGCGGGTAGATCCCGGCGAACATCGCGGGGATGATCGCGAAGTACTTCGCCAGGTCGTTGGCGATGGAGAAGGTGGTCAGCGCGCCGCGGGTGATGAGCAGCTGCTTGCCGATCTCTACCACGTCGATGAGCTTGGTCGGGTCGGAGTCCAGGTCGACCATGTTGCCTGCTTCTTTGGCCGCGGCCGTCCCAGTGTTCATCGTCATCCCGACGTCGGCCTGGGCCAAGGCCGGTGCGTCGTTGGTGCCGTCGCCGGTCATCGCGACCAGCCGACCACCCTCCTGCTCGCGCCGGATCAGCGCCATCTTGTCTTCGGGGGTGGCCTCGGCGAGGAAGTCGTCCACCCCCGCCTGCGCCGCGACGGCCCGCGCGGTCAGCGGGTTGTCACCGGTGATCATCACGGTCTTGATGCCCATCGCCCGCAGCTCGGCGAACCGCTCGGTCATCCCGGGCTTGACCACGTCGGACAGCCTGATCACGCCAAGCACTCGAGCCCGGCCCGCCATCAACTCCGCACAGACGAGAGGGGTGGCCCCGTCCTCAGAGATCTTCTTGGTGATCCGCTCCACCTCGGGGGGCACCGTGCCCCCGTGAGAGCGCACCCAGACCGTCATGGCACCGCTGGCACCCTTGCGAACCTGCCGGTCCGCACCGATGTCGATGCCGGACATCCTGGTCTGCGCGCTGAAGGGGATGAATTCCGCAGCCCGCTCGACGTCGTCGGGTTCGGCGGGCAGGTGGTGCTCGGCCGCGCACAGCTCGACGATGCTGCGGCCCTCCGGAGTGCCGTCGGCGAGGCTGGACAGCCGTGCCGCGACGGCCAGCTCAACCAGCAGCGCACCTCCGACCGGGATCAGCTCGGTGGCCTGCCGATTACCGAAGGTGATAGTGCCGGTCTTGTCCAGCAGCAACGTGCTCACGTCCCCGGCGGCCTCCACCGCGCGGCCCGAGGTGGCCAGCACATTGCGCTGCACCAAGCGGTCCATCCCGGCGATACCGATGGCCGAGAGCAGCGCCCCGATGGTCGTCGGGATCAGGCAGACCAGCAACGCCACCAGCACGATGACGTCCTGTGCCTGCCCGGAATAGCTGGCCATCGGCTGCAGCCCGACCACGGTAAGCAGAAAGATGATCGTCAACGTGGCCAGCAGGATGGTCAGCGCGATCTCGTTCGGCGTCTTCTGCCGCTGCGCACCCTCAACCAGCGCGATCATCCGGTCGACGAACGACTCCCCCGGCTTAGAAGTGATCTTCACGACGATCCGGTCGGAGAGCACCGTGGTGCCCCCGGTGACCGAGGAGAAGTCCCCCCCGGACTCCCGGATCACCGGGGCCGACTCACCGGTGATCGCCGACTCATCAACGGTCGCAATGCCCTCGACGATGTCTCCGTCGCCGGGGATCACCTCACCCGCCTCGACCACGACAAGATCGCCCGGCCGCAGGTCGGCCCCGGGCACCTGTTCCACCCGTGAGTGGCGGTGGGGGGGTGTGGCCCCCACCCCCCAACCCCGGGTTGCAAAAAGGGCGCCGGGCCCCCGGGGCCTACCGGGGCCGGCGGCCCGCTACGGCACGGCCCCGGCGCCGCCCC
>JBQTGW010000047.1:0-25902 GCA_052390495.1 Pseudonocardiales bacterium | reverse complement strand
AGTGGCCAGAGAGGACCCAGACCTGACCGGGATCCCGGCGCACCCGCTCCGGACAGAGTGAACCCACACCCAACCTGCGACTCGATATGACGATCACACGACAGCCGGCGAACTTGCCGTTGCCCTGCCCCACTGGGTGACCAGATCAACCTGCATGGCACGCAAGAACTGGCGATCGGCCTCGGCCAGGGTCGGGGCGGATTCGATCCGTTCGGTGATACGGACGAACGGCCGCACCGGATCCAGTTGGAACTCCTGCGGAATCGGAGTGGTGTGCAACTGCCGGAGGAATCCGGCCAGGGTCACCAGGTCGGTCGCCTCGATCTCGGGCAGATACTCCCAAAATGACACCACCAGCTCGCCGTCCACGAACGGCTCCCTGGCCAGTGGGCGTACGGTGCAGAGGCCAGCTTCTGCCAGCCAGGTCGCGACCCGTAACTCCCGCCGTACCGAGTCCAGCAGGGCGATGCTGGGGGCAACACGAGCGACCGCCTGAGCGCTGGGCATCAGTAGGATCATGTTCTCGCCACCCCGAACCAGCGTCAGCCCCGCCGGGTCGATGTCCGCAGCCCGTGCAGCTGCTTCGGCGGCTCGCTGCGCCGCGTTCACCGTCAAGGTGCGGCCCCTCCCTGTTTGCAACCGAACCCATCACAGGCGACGCTAGCGTCTTGACTGTTGATTCGGTCGAGCACCCAGCCATCCGTTCTTTTTCCTGGTTCGAGGAGATCCCGAGTAAGTTGATGCTGCGGGTCGTCGCAAGTACGTGGTCCAGTCCGACCACGCAACACCGGCGCCGACAAGCAAGCCTGGCCGGTGCCGGGCTCGTTGGAAATGTCTCGCGGCTGCCCGCTTGCTGCACCAGCGTCGAACCGCCCCGAACCGCCGGTGGGCCGAACGATTTGATCATCGTAGGCTAGGGCCGGCGGCGTTGACTAGGAGGACTCTGGGTGAGCGGTCTGCAGCGGTGGTCCGGCCGGGAGGCGCGGGCGCTGCGTGCGGCATTGCGGATGAGCGTTCGAGTTTTTGCTGCTCACCTTGGTGTCAGCAACCGAACGGTGTCCAAGTGGGAAGCGGCGGGGGAGCAGCTGACTCCGCTGCCGGATACCCAAGCAGTGCTCGACACCGCCTTGGAGCAGGCAGACGCAGCGGCGCAGGAGCGATTCCACGATTCCCTGTCCGCCCTGCGTGCGTCGTTAGCTTTGCACGTACCCTCCCTGGAGCCAGACTTGATTCAGAGACCTGACGAAGTCGAAGCTCTCGTCTCTATCCTGCGGGAGGCGGTGTCCGCCGACGGGATCAAGGTGGTAGCCGTGTGTGGGCCCGGCGGCTTCGGCAAGACGACCTTGGCGACCCAGATGTGCCACGAGCCGCGTCTCGTGGAACTCTTCAATGAGATCTTGTGGGTGGAGACCGGTGAGGACTGCACTGCGGCTCGGGTGGTCGAGCTCGTCTCCGATTTGTGCGTTCATCTGGACGGCACCCGTCCGGCGCTGACCGACCCCGAGCAGGCCGGATTCCATCTGGCCCGGGTGCTCGATGTTCGTCGGACCCTGCTCGTCATCGACAACGTCTGGTCCGCCGCAGATCTTGCACCATTCCTGCTCGGTGGTCCGGAGTGCGTTCGGCTGGTCACCACTCGCAACGTGCGGGTGTGTCCATCCACCACTCGGATCATGCGTTTGGGTCCGATGTCGCCCAACGACATCAGCGAGTTGCTGAGGCGCAACATCTCCCCGCTGGCGCGGAACGAAGCTGCCCGACTCGCCGAACTCTGCGGGGGGTGGCCGTTGCTGGCTAATGTCGTCGGGGCGAACGTCGGTCAGGACGTCGCCGCGGGTGCACTGCCTAGCCGCGCAGCGGTGGCGGCTGGGGAAGCGCTCCGCAGTTACGGGCCTCAGGCTTTCGACGTTTGGGACGCTGACCAGCGGAGAAACGCGATCGGTCAGGCGATCATGTCCAGCATCGACAGTTTGGACGACCACGTCGTGATCTCTGAGGGGTCGGGACTGCGAGATCGCTATCTGTCGCTCGCTATTTTCCCAGCCGCTACGCCTGTTCCGCTGTCGGTGCTCTCGCAGTGGTGGCAAACGGCGCACGGCTGGAACCTCAGTGCGGTACGACATTTCTGCCGAGCACTGGCTGACCGATCTCTGATCAGTGCCTACTTGGCCGACCGTGACGTGATCATGCTACACGATGTCTTCCGGGCCTATCTACGCCATCTCGTTGGTGGTGACTGGCCCGCACTGCACAAGTCGCTGGTCGAGGCATACCGACCTATCGTCGACGGCCGATGGGAGGATTCGTCTGACGAACACGAGTACATACAGCTTCACCTGTCGTATCACCTCAATGCAGCCGGCCTGGACGACGAACTTGTGAAGGTCTTGTCGTCAGCCTCCTTCGTGGTAAACAAGGTCATGCGACTCGGCCACCAATCCCTGATCGCGGATCGCACTGTTCTGGATAGCCTGCACTCCGCCGCTCAGGCAGAATATCCACTGCACAGCGATTGGGTGACGGCTCGCGCACTGACCGGCGCCGGCTATCTGCTGCATAACCTCGTGACAGCGGCGGATATGGCGACCACGATGACGGTCGCACTTTTGCGCACCTCGACTGAACCCACGGTCATCGACTCTTTACGTCAGATATCCGATCAGACTGACGACGGTTTCGACGTTGGCTGGGTGCGAGGTGGTCCGGCGGTGCCGGACGAGGTCTCACCTGGTCATGTCGGCGCTGTTGTCGGGGTAGCAGCCTGCGGGAATCTGGTCGTTTCGGTTGGCGAGGACGGTGTCGTGCGCCTGTGGGACCTGGCCACACGTCGCCACATTCGCAGCTACCGAGGCCACGTCGGCTGGGTATTCGCTACGGCCATCTCACCCGATCGAGAAATCATCGCCTCGGCTGGTGAGGACCGCGTGATCCGGCTATGGCGAACCGATGCCGGCGGGCCGGTCGGGGTACTGAGCGGGCACACCCGACGGGTTCGCAGCCTTGCTTTCAGCGCCAACGGGCGGTTGGTCTCCGGCGCCGAGGACGGACGCATCCTCGTGTGGGACATCGAGAGGCTCAGCTTGCTTCGAGAGATGGACACCCCTGGTTGTCCTCTCTGGTCGGTCGCGGTCGGTTGCGCTGACACCGTGGTCGCTGCTGGGGGAGAAGACGAGTTCGTCCGGCTCTTTGATCTGAGTACCGGTCAACTGCTGGCTGAGCAGGCCGCCCACCGCGACTGGGTGCGTTGCGTTGCCTTCGCATCTGACGCTCCGCTGCTGGTATCAGCATCGGGTGACCGCACGGTACTGCTCTGGATCGCGGCGAGCGGCAGATTGGCACCTATCCGTCGAATCGATGTCTCGGAGGCTCGGATCCGCAGCGTCGCCGTGACAGAAAAGGCCGATCTGGTGATTGCGTCCACTGAAAGCGCCACGATCCATGCTTTTACCGTCGACGGGTCCGCAGGTCGAGCGGAGCCCCCACCCGGAGTGGACTGGATACGTTCCGTCGCTCTCGCCGAAGACGGCACGATTATCGCCGGTTGCGAGGATGGTGCGGTTCGGCTGTGGCGGGCAGATAGCGGCGATCAGTTGGCTCTGTTGTGCAGCGGCGCGAACACGGTTTGGTCGACCCAGTTCGCGGCTGCCGGCGAGCTCGCCGTACTCGGCCACGGCAATGGGCTCATCGAGGTCTGGGACGCCGTTACGGCGGAGTCCCGTCGAAGGCTGAGGGCAGCGGCTGGTCGAGTGTGGTCGCTCGCGGGGAATCGACATCACGTCGCGGCCGCCAGTGGCGACGGCCTGGTCCGTGTCTGGTCCTTGCGCGACGAAGGTGGCCGCCTCACCTTCAACGACGACCAGGTACGCACGTGGTCGGTGGCAGTTGCACCCGAGGCCGAGCACCTCGCCGCCAGTACCGGCACTGGGCACGTTCGACTGTGGGATCTTCGCTCTGGTGAGCTGCGATGGGAACGGGACGCCCATGCGGGCCGGGTGCGATCGATCGCCTTCGATGACGGTGGCGATCTCCTCGCGGCCTGTGGGGGCGACGGTGTGGTCCGCGTCTGGCATGCACCGACCGGAGATCCGGTGACCGAGTTCGCCAATCCGGCTGGCTGGGCTCGAACAGTGGCCCTCGACCCGTCAGGAAAACGCCTGGCTGTCGGTTCAGGTACGGGAGAGGTCTACGTACGCGACATCGCCGCTGACGAGTTTGTCGCCCACCTTCCGGGTCACACGGGCCGCGTCCTGATGGTCGGCTTCACCCAGGATCCCGATCGGCTGGTTTCCGCTGCGGCTGACGGCACGGTCCGGATCTGGTCGCTGGCCGAACAGCATCAGGTTGCTGAGGTACGCGTTGATGCCTCGCTGCAGTGCGCGGCGTTCGACCCCTTGACTGGCCGCTTGCTCGCTGGCAGTGCCGCTGGCGTGGCCATGTTAACGATCAAGTCAGCCGCTCCGCGCCGGGCGGGAGTCGCGGCGCATGGCTGAGGGAGTTCACCAGGAACCGATTCCTGACGCGTTGCCGATCCTTAGTAATATGTCTGGATCATTCGCCTGGGGTGTCTTCCACCAGCGGCATCCCGCGCTCGTGAAGCAGATACGCGACGCCTTCCCGTATCCGCCTGAGTGTGACCATGCCCTTGACCTGCTCGGACAGGAATCCGCCGCCGGAGTGATCTCGCCACTCGGCCGACACGCGCATGATCATGAGGTGTGGGACGGCTGGGGCCGTGATTATTTCGGCCAGCGATGGGTTGACGTTCCTTTCCTCTGGGCCGAGAGCTACTTCTACCGCAAGCTGCTTGACACTGTCGGCTTCTTCGGACCCGGTCCCTGGGTCGGTATTGACCCTTTCGAACCCTTCAAGAACGCCGAATTGGACGACGCTGTGCTTGACACGGAATTCACCGCGCTAGATGAAGTGCTCTCGCTTCCGGGTAACGAGCGAGCCTCGGCGCTGCTGCATGCCTCGTTGTGGGGGAACCGGGCGGACCTCGGGTTCACGATCTCGGCCGGGTTCATGACCACCGCCCGTAAGGGGGCAGATCTCGTTGCCGATGACACGGCCCTGCTGTGGTCGATACTGGCCGAGCGGCCGGGGGAGATCTGCCTGGTCGCGGACAACGCCGGGCGCGAACTGCTCGCCGATCTGGTCCTCATCGACCACCTGCTGTCAGAAGGTCTCGCCGCCACCGTAACGTTGCACGTCAAGCCCTATCCGTACTACGTCTCCGATGCGTCTACCGCCGACCTCCTCGCGTGCCTGCGCCGACTAGCGCGGGCCTGCGGGCAGGCCGCCGACGTGGGCAGTCGGCTGTGGCAGGCCATGCGTTCCGGGCGTTTGATGGTCCGCGCTCACTCCTTCTCCTGCGCGCCGCTGTCCTACCACCACATGCCGTCTGATCTCGCCGAGCAGTTCAGCTCGGCATCGTTGACGATCATGAAGGGTGACCTGAACTACCGGCGGCTCGTCGGCGACTGTCAGTGGCCGCCCTCGACGCCCTTCAGCACCCTCACCCAGTACTTCCCCGGGCCAGTCGTCGCACTGCGCACCCTCAAGTCTGACGTCGTCGTCGGCCTTGCCGAGCCGGTGGCCTCCGCGCTGGACTCAACTGGTGAGCAATGGCGAACGAATGGCGCTCACGCCCTGATTCAGGTGCGTCCTTAGGAATGCAAGGATCGCCCCTCAGGACCACGGCTCACCTGATTCGACGTGGGTGACACATGAGTGCTACGCCCGGTCCTCGCGCACCGAAGCGATCACTGCCAAGCTATGAGTGTGCCAATCATGCCCTGTCGGAGTACCTCGTGATCTTCGTGCTGAACAACGTCCTCGTCACCTTGGTGGTCAGTGCGTTGCTGACGCTCTATGTCGAGTTCCGCGTCCGTGCACGTACCCGGCGAATCTGTGGCTGTGACCCGATCTTCCTAAAGTTGCGTAGCGGGCGCGTCCGCTTCACTCTCAACGACCTGTTCGACATCTCCAAGCGGCCCTTCCCCGTAGCCCAGCCCACCCCAGACTGTCAGGAGCGTCGCGCCCCGGCGCCGCACCCGGACTCCGAAGGCACGATCGACGACCAGGCAGGTGATCTTGCACCGAGGTTGCAGCAATCGGGCACAGGGTTCGCGGACGGGTAGCTACGGCAAGACCCCCGCCGCCGACCTCCCCCCCCTCGTGCGGCGGGTTCACCCGCAGGCCCCGCCTATTCCCCTGGCGGGGCCTGCGGCCTGTCGTCCTGGTGCTCGTGGGGGTTATGCTTACCGTCTTGGCCCAGCTGGCCGGGTATCTGAACAGCCATTCGGCGATGGCTTGCGTGCGCCGCCAAGCACGCATTCCCATGACAATCGATGACCTTGCGGGAGACGACCCCGGCAGCGGATGAGCCGCCTTGAAGTGCGAACGGGCGGCCAACCTGCGATTCATGTCCGCAAGCGCCGCGAACTGCAGGCAGGTCGGCGGCGGCGCTCCCACCGCTGCTGGGGCCACCTGATCGCCGCGCCACTGTGGCCCCAGCACGGGGCGAACCTCGGGACCCTGCTGCGGACCTGCGACGCCGTGGGGGCCTGCCTGGCGGTACCGCGTTTCCCCTGGGTACCGGAGGCGCTGGCGCGGGGCAACACGCTGCGCCACCGAGTCTGTGTGCATTGGGTCGGTACTCCGCTGCGGTGGCTGGAGTCCGAGCGGGCAGCGGGCTCGCGCATTCTCGGTGTTGAGCTCGCTGACGAGGCCATCCGGCTCGCGGACCTGCCTGCGGCACGTCAACGCAGTGTGGCTGTGCTCGGCCACGAGCAGCACGGGATTCCGCCCGAGGCGCTCGACCTGCTCGATGCCGTGGTGGAGATCCCGATGATGGGCACCGGCCTGAGCCTCAACGTGGCCGTGGCCGGGTCGCTGGTGCTCTACCGTCTAGCCGGGCTGCTGTGACTAGCCTCAACCGCCGCGCCCGCTCTGCCGTCAGCATTCAGCGGCTTCCAGGTGCGCGGTTAGCTGGTCACGTAGCCGCCGCGCGGCGGCGATCGGCATAAACGCATCGACGCAGCGCCACGGCAGCCGCAGATTATCGATGCTCAGCTGTAGGTACGTGGTAAGCGGAAGATCCCCTTCGGAGAAGAACAACCGGCTCTCGAACCGCAGCTCGCTATCCTCCCAGCGCATGGGCTCCTGCTCGTGCACCCGTACTCCGTCGTCATGAACGGAGCAGTGCTGCGGCGAGCACCACGACGGGTGCCTGTGCGCTGGGCACCCACCCGGTCCGGACGGTGCGCTGAGAGCGGCACAGGGCGGGACGATGGCGTTGTGGTGATCATGAATGCGGGGCATCTGGTTCTCCCGAGTCGTGGATGGTCGCGCCGAAGCTGCTGGCGTGTGGCCTGAAGGAGATCACCTCGCGGCGCGGAGTGGACTGGATTGCGCCTGGCGGAAGGGCGGGCCGGTGAATGGCCTGGGCCGGTGGGTGATCACCGGAGCCCGACGACACCGCCGCTGTGCCGACTTGCGTTGCTGCGACCCTGAAATCGGCATGAGAACGGGCCCTCGAACGGCCTAGCAGGTGACTACCTTCAGAACACGCTGGTAATCGCACGGTAAGGAGGGCTCGCATGGAGGTCGAACAGCGGGGCAATGCGGTCTTGGCGGCGGTGTTGGGTGAGCTCGCCTGGTCGCCGGGCCTGTTGGCCGAGGCGGTGAACGGTGTGCTCGGGCCGGGCTATGTCGCTCGCAGCACGGTCTCGGACTGGCTGAACCATGATCGGCTGCCGCGTGACCCGCTGCCCACTGTGGTGGCGCACCTGGTCTCTGATGCGCTGGATCGGGAGGTGTCAGTCGCGCGGTTGTGGTCGGGCCGGGCACAACCTGCCGAGTTCTGGGTGCCCGCCGACACCGGACTGGATCTGCCGTGGACCGCCGCAGGTACTGTGGAAGTCCTGAACGACTGGCTCCGTCACGCTGGAGGCTCGATCGGGATGGACCGCCGCTTCTTTCTCGCCGTCGGCGGAGCCTCGCTGACTGGGCCGGTCTGGGGATATGTTGACAACCTCGGCGTCCGGGGTGACTCGTTCGCGGCGCTCGCTGACGACCGGCGCAGTATCACCGTGACCTCCGCCATGGTGGACGCGGTGGCCGACGCCACCGCCGGGATCCGCAGGCTGGGCAACGCCGAGGGCGGGAACGAGGACAATCTGCGGTTCGTGCACCATCATCTGACTGGGGTTGCCAAGCTGCTGCGCCAGGCCCGGTTCAGCAGTAGCGCGGTGGCCAACCGGTTGCTCGCCGAGTGGGCTCAACTGGCGCAGCTGGCTGCGTGGATGGCCATGGACGCGGGCCGCTACGGCCTGTCCCAGCGGTACGTCACTAGCGGGCTGCACGCCGCGCATACTGCGGGGGATCGCTCGGTGGGCACCTATCTGCTGTCCGACCTGGGCTCGTGGCGGGTAGTCCAGGGCCAGCTGGGTGATGGCCTCGATCTGGGCCGCGCCGCCCGGGACGCGGCCGAACTGGCCAATGCCGCGCACGAGGTCAGTCGGTCCACCCCGGCCGCGGTGCGTGCGCTGGCCGCGTGCGGATTCGCGAAGGCCCAGGCGGCGGTGGGCAATGCGCGGGGTTTCCACGCCGCCGCTGACGAGGCGCGCGCCCTGCTCGACTCCCCTGGGGCGCTGGATGCCCGGCCGCCCTACCTGGCCTGGTTCGACTCAGGCGGGCTGGAGGCGGGGATCGCCGAGAGCGCACTCATCCTCGCCGCGGTCTCCTCCCGAGACTCCCGTGCTCTGCTGGACAGCGCGGACGCGGCCCTCGGGCGCACCGCCGCGGATCCGGCCAGGACCCCCCGCAGCGTGCTGGTCAGCGCGGCGTCGCTGTCCCGGGCGCACGTCGCGGCCGACGACCTGGACCGGGCGGTGCCCGCCGCGCAGATCGCGCTGCGCCGACTGACCACCGTTCGCTCCCGGCGTTGCGAGCTGATACTGCGCCAGCTGGAAACCGACCTCGCCGCACTCCCGCCCGCCCGCCGTCCGGCTGCTGTCCGGTCCCTGCAAGACCAACTCCACGCCACCCACGTCGCCTGATCCGGCACCGCGAGAAAGGTTCTCCGAGTGTGAGGCGAGAGATTGATCGTAAGCAGAAACTCTGGATCGAGATTCAGCCGTATAGCTGATGCTGAAGTGTCAGGAAGGATGTGGACAGTCATGGGTTCATCGTTGATACCCTTCGGGTTAACGTTCGCCGAACCGTTGAAGGTGCCGTTTCCAGCGCGGGAGTTGTCTGAGGCTGTGTTGTGCGAGCAACGGCAGATCGCGGTGTTTGACGGCCGCCCGTTATGTGAGTTGATGGCTACTGACATGGTCGCCTCGAGCCCCACGGAGAAGGACGGCAAGGACCCGATCAACGTCGACTCCGACCCGTTCTACGACTAGTCTCGAACGATGGGTAAGTTCCGCGACCGCAAGCCACGGGTGTTGGTGTTGACTGCTCCAGTGGACCCCACCGCTGATGCGGTAATCCAACGCTTGACTGCGGTAGGGGTGCCGTTCGCGAGATTCGACGCTGCGCAGTTCCCGATGGAGGTCGGCCTGACCGCAACCCTCGGGGCCGACGGGTGGCGGGCACGTCTGGGTGGGATCTGCCTCGCCGAGTTGCATTCGGTTTACTACCGGCGACCACGGCGGTTCGCGTTCGACCCGGCAATTTCGCCCGAGCAGCTCAACTGGTGCGAAGGTCAAGCCCGCTACGGATTTTGGGGTGTCCTGGAAACCCTGCCGGTGACCTGGATCAACGCACCCAGCGCCGTCCAGCTCGCCGAGTACAAGCCCCGACAACTACAACTCGCCCGACAAGCTGGACTGTCCGTGCCGAACACAATGATCACCAGCCAGCCTCAGGAGGTTGCCGCGTTCGCCTCAGGCGCCGGTGGCACGATCGTCACCAAGGCACTCTATGCCCGCATGCCCCGTGACGCGGACGGCTACCCGACCGGCGTTCTGTACACGGCCGAAGTACCCGCTGATCGGTACTCCGATCCTGGGATAGCGGTGACCGCGCACCTGTTTCAAATCAAGATCGACAGGGTGTGCGACGTGCGTATCACCGTGGTCGGTGATACCAGCTACGCCGCCTCGATTCACCGCCAACCAGGTGGTGAAACCGCGTTGGACTGGCGGAAGAATCACAGAAGCATCTGCTACCAGCCCTGTGAGGTGCCCGCCGAGGTCACGCGGGGCGTGCGGCAGCTTATGGGCACGCTCGGGTTGACGTTTGGTGCGCTCGACTTCGCAGTCGACAAGGCCGGCGTGTGGTGGTTCTACGAGATCAACCCGAACGGCCAGTGGTTCTGGATCGAGCAGCAGACCGGGCTGCCGATCTCCGCCGCGCTGGCGCGACTGCTGGAAGGACATGCGTGAGCATCGCCGATTCCTGGGACGCTGACACCGACCGAACTCGCCGACTTCGTGAACGCATGGTCAGTGCGTTGGCCCAGGCCGGGGACATCACCGATGAGCGGTGGCGGCAGGCGTTCGCCGCCGTGCCCCGGCATGCGCTCGTCCCGCGTTACTACCGTGCCGACAACTATCAGAAGATCGAAGCGACCGTCCCGACCGATCAGACGACGTGGCTGCAGGCGGTGTATTCCGACGAAACGTTGATCACCCAGAAAACCCCGCGCACCGTGACCTCGTCGGGCACCATGCCCAGCTTGATCGCTCTCATGCTGAACGCCCTGGACGTGCATGACCACCACCAGGTTCTCCAGGTCGGCACTGGAACCGGCTATACCGCCGGGTTGTTGTGCGAGCGGCTGGGCTCAGACCGGGTCACCACGATCGACATCGACCCCGAGTTGGTCCAGGCCGCCCATGCTCGCCTGGCATCCGTCGGCTACCAGCCCACCGCCGTTACTGACGATGGCGCGGGTGGATATCCGCCCAACGCCCCCTACCATCGTGTCCTCGCCACCTGCGGGCTCTCCCATATCCCCTCGGCATGGCTTGCGCAAGCGGCTCCCGGGGCCCGCATCGTTGCCCCCGTCGCGAAAGGACTCATCGTTCTCGACGTGCTCGACGCGGACTACGCCGACGGCCGTTTCCTGGCGGAAGGCGGCTACTTCATGCCCCTGCGCCACAGCATCCACGACACCGACAGCAGTAGCGCAACGGCCGTGGCAGCGACGTCCAGCCGGTCCCGGCCCACGGCGCTGGGCCCGCGCGACACTTTCTACCACCAGCACGTCCGGTTCTTCCTGACCATCGCGTTACCTGAGGTGTCAGTCGCCCAACACGGCCCGTCTATCGACGATTTGATCATCCAAGACACCACGGGCTCGTCGGCGCGGCTCGATACCACGCCCAACGATTCGTTTCTCGTGACAGAGGCCGGACCCCGCTCGCTCTGGACCGAAGTCGAACAACTCCATCACCTCTGGCGTGACTGCGACCAGCCACGACGTCAACGATTCGGCCTCACCGTCACCCCCGAACGCCAGTGGATCTGGCTTGATACCCCCCACGGCCAACACACCTGGGACATCCCCACCCAAGAAATTCACAAGGCTCGGAGATAACACCCGCCATGCGTGACGTTTCCGGTTCCTGGGAACGCTGAGGGAACAGCGGGCCGGGGGCCGGCCTGGGCCGGTGGGTGATCGCCAGAACCCGGGACACCGCCGCCGTGCCGACTTGCTGTGCCTCAGTCCGGAAGTCGGCGTGTGAACAGCCTTCGAACGGCTTGGAAATTGGTTACCTTCTGAGGTCGCTGCTATTTGTACGGTCATCAGGAGGGCTTGCATGGGGATCGGCCAGCGGGGCAATGCGGTCTTGGGGGCGTTGCTGGGTGAGCTCGCCTGGTCACCCGGTCTGTTGGCCGAGGCGGTGAACGGTGTGCTCGGGCCGGGCTATGTCGCGCGCAGCACCGTATCGGACTGGCTGCACCACGACCGGCTACCGCGTGACCCGTTGCCCACCGTGGTGGCCCATCTGATCTCCGACACCCTGGACCGGGAAGTCTCTTTCGACGAGCTGTGGTCCGGCCGGGCCACGCCGGCCGAACTGTGGGTGCCTGCTGACGTCGGAATGGACCTGCCGTGGACTGCGGCGGGTACCGTGAACGTGCTGGAGGATTGGCTCGCTCACACCGGAGGCGCGATCAGGATGGACCGCCGCTTCTTCCTCGCCGTAAGCGGGGGCACGCTCACCGCCCCAGCCTGGGCCTACGCCGACCAACTGGCCACCCGCAGCGCCTCTTTCGCCGCGCTGGCCGATACCGGGCGCACTATCACTGTCACCTCCGCCATGGTGGACACCGTCGCCGCCACCACCGCCGGGTTTCGTAAACTCGGCGGCACTGAGGGTGGGCATGAGGACACTTTGCGGTTGGTCCACAATCACCTGATTTATGTCGCCAGACTGCTACGGCAGGCCAGGTTCACCAACGTGGCGATCGCCAATCGGCTGCTCGCCGAATGGGGCTGGTTGTCCGGGTTGGCCGGTTGGCTGGCTCACGACACGGGCAAACACGGGCTGTCCCAGCGCTACCTCACCAGCGGGCTCCACGCCGCACACACCGCAGGGGACCGCTCGGTGGGAGTATCTCTGTTGGCTTGCATGACCGAGACCGCAGTGCACCGGGGTCGGCTGGCCGATGGTATCGACCTGGGCCGCGCCGCCCGAGACGCGGTCGAACTGGCCAACGCCGCGCACGAGGCGGCCCGGTCCACCCCCGTCGCGATGCGCGCGCTGATCGCCAACCGGTTCGCGCTGGCACAGGCTGCGGCCGGGAACACCCGCGGTTTCCACGCCGCTGCGGACGAGGCTCGCGCCCTGCTCGACACCCCGGGCGCACTGGACACCTGCCCGGCCCACCTGCCTTGGTTCGGGCCGGATGCTCTGGAGCGCCAACTCGCCCATGGCGCGCTCACCCTGGCCGCGGTCACCTCCCGGGACAGTCGCCGCCTGCTCGACGACGCGGAGGCGGCACTCGGCGGTACCGCCACCGATGCCGCCATGGCCAGCCACGCCGTGTTCCACGCAGCGTGGCTGGCCCGAGCGCACGTCGCGGCCGACGATCTGGACCGGGCGGTACCCGCCGGACTCACCGCGCTACGTCGGCTGCCCACCGTCCGCTCCCGCCGCTGCGCCCTGGTGCTGCGCGGCCTGGAAGCCGACCTCGCCGCCCTACCCCCCACCCGCCCCCCGGCCTCCGTCCGCTCCCTGCACGACCAACTCCGCGCCACCCACGCCGCCTGATTCGACGTCAACGGCATACCGGTCTTGGCTTGGACCTTATCCGGCTCGCGCATACGGAATAGCGATCACGAGGCTGAGCTCGTCATGGTATTTTGATCGCTTCTCCGGGATGGATGAGGTCGGGGTCCTTGATTTGCGGGTTCGCCTTTATCAGATCTGCCAGGCTGACTCCGAACTTCTTGGCGATACCGCTCAGGGTGTCACCTGGCTGGACGATGTATGTCCGGTAGCGCGCCGGGATGTAAATAACCTCTCCGGGGTGGATGAGGTCGGGGTCCTTGATTTGCGGGTTCGCCTTTATCAGACTTTCCAGGCTGACTTCGAACCTCTTGGCGATACCACTCAGGGTGTCTCCTGGCTGGACGATGTACGTAGATGTCATTACTCGGTCTCCATTCGTATCGCGACCGTCGGCCGCGATCGGGTGCTGCGTGAACGACGCTGTTCTACTTGGTCTATCACCAGTAGCAATGACGACTACTTGAGCCTATGGTCGGCCGACTCGACGATCAAGGACTAGAGGCACGTCTGTACGTGAAAATCGATTGCCTCATCGCGCAACTGTGCGTGATGCGACGTGGCCCGAGAAGTTTTCAACTCGATTACTCTGAGTGACAGTAGGTACAGATCAGGACTGGAGTGCGAGCTCTACTGAGTCGGGTACGAGTAGGTAGTCGTGCAGGCCGTCGCGGTTCGCCACCCACAGTCGGCAGTTGTGGAGCGCGGGTTGTCGCTCGTCGGCCAGCGCGCATTGACCTGCTTGCTTTCCGCTGTCGAGGACGATGACGCGATCGTCCCGGCTTCCTATCCAGACGTCGCCGTCGAGGGCGGGTCCTTGGACGGACCAGCCGGCCAGGCCTCGTGCGACACGAACTCCCACCCGGATGACCGTGTGGCCTACTCGTGCGGCGATCGCGGTGATACCGAACAGCCGCTCGACGGCGTCGAATTGGGCATGCGAGCTGAAGTAACCGCTGCTGAGCAGGGGCCACCCCAGGAAAAGTGCGTTACCCGCGACGACGGTGGGGTGCTGCGCCCAGCGGGGATCGGACCGGAAATCCGGTCCACCGCCCGGATGCGCTCGACATCGGGTGGTTCGTGATACCAGCCGACGTCGACGACCTGAGGGGGAACGTGATCGTGCAGCGCGGGTGGCCACTGGCCGCGCCGTAGGGTGCGCAGATCCTCGTAGGTGGCGGAACCCGCCGGAACGACACGGAGGGCGAGCAGGCACTCGGTGATCCGGGCGGGCTCCAGCGCGACGATCCGGCGGGGGAGGGCCCGGACCGTGGTCTGGCTCCCATGCGGGTTCGTCCACAGCTTCGGAAAGCCCGCCTCGCTCACCGGGCACTGCTCGTCATCCAGTTCCATGTCCCTGGCACCTTCCTGGTGACGCCCGAGTCTTCTCCTCAGATAAGGATCCTAGTCCCTGTTTTCGTCGTATATGCGGAGAAAAATATCTTGAATATCCTCTTCTGCGGAAGTAGGATGAGCTTGGGGGATCCTCGTCGTCGGAAGGTGGCCGCAGGATGCGGTTCGGCATGGCAGTTCGGCCCGTGGTCGGCTTGCTCGCCGCTCAGTGCCCGGCTGGCCGCGATGATCACAACGCCGGCCCGACCGGCCGCGCCCACGGTGGCCGCACCACGGGGCAGGCGCCGCTTGTCGCAGTGATCGACGGCCGGGCCGCCCACCGGATCCCGCTGACCGTGGCCGAGCTCCCGGAACCCCGATTGGAAAGGATTAGACGTGACTCTTACTATTTTATCGATAATCGTCATCGCGTTGTTGATTGTTGTTCTGGCGAACTATCTCTTCATGATCGGTATACTGCTCAACCGAATTGCAGACAATCTCGGTGACTGCCTGCAGAGCGTAAAGAATATTCGCTACCAAGCTGAGGTAATCGGGCCTGGTGTAGTACGCCTCAACCACATCGGTAAAGAATTGGTCGGTGCGCTGCCGCTGCTGTACGGAGGTGCCGAGCGTCTCATCGAGGCTAAGTCGGCTCCTGCTGTGGCCGGTGTGTCGGGTAGAGGTTACCTGGATGTGTAAACACGATAGCGGACCATTAGTACAGCAACGGCACATATGGTAATCCTGACGCGGGCAGCGTTCCACACCGAGCTGAATGAGCTGATGAGAGACCTCGCCAGCATGGGTCGGTTGGTCAGTCAGATCATGATCAATGCGTCGGCGGCGCTGCTCCAGACCGATCTGACGCTCGCCAGGCTGGTGATCGCTCGGGGTGAGGCGATGGAGGCCCAGCACCACGACGCGAGGCAGCGCTGCCGCAGACTGCTCGCGCTGTACGCCCCCACCTCCACCGATGTGAGGATCGTGGTCATGGCCTTGCATACAGTGGGTGATCTACAGCAAATGAGCCACCTAGCCCAGCGCATCGCCAGGATCGCCCGGCTCACCCCCCCGAACCTGACCATCCCAGATGACGTCCGCACGCTGATCGCCCAGATGAGCCTGCTCGCCAGTGGACTTGCCCACCACGCCGCCACCGCAATCGAGAAGCTGGACCCGCTGGCCAGCGACCGGCTGACCCGAGCCGACGACGAGGTTGACGCCCTACGCCGCCAGCTGTCCCGCATCGTGCTCGCCAAGAACTGGTCACACGGGGCAGGACCGGCGGTCCACGCCGTCCTCATCGGCCACTACTACGAGCGCTTTGCCGACCACGCGGTGGCGATATCGAAGCAGGTCTGTTCCCTGACCATCGGGGCGGATGCCGGAGCCACCTCCGCCCACTGCTGATGAACCCTGGCCCGACCACGGCGAATCCGTGCCGGTTAGCATGGGCTTTCTGATCCTGAGCTGCAGCCGACCGCGGTCGCCGAGGAGATAGAGCATGCGGGCCTGGACCGGCTGGGTGTTGCGTTACCGCATAGTGGTTGTGCTTTTCTGGGTGGGGTTGGCAGGGCTGGGTGGGGCACTCGCGTCGCGGACAGTGGACGCACTGAGCTACGACTTCGCGTTGCCCGACCAGCCCGCATACGAGGCGAACCAGGACATCGTCGAGCGTTTCGGCTCCGGTGGGGTGAATGATCCCCTGCTGCTCACGCTCACCGTGCCGGACGGTGTCTCGGTCACCGACCAGGCAGTGCAGGACCAGCTCACCGCGGTCTTGAACCAGGTCACGTCCGTTGTGCCCGGGGCAAGAGTCGCCTCGTACCCCAGTACGCAGAACCCGGCGTTCCTCAGTGCGGACCAGCGCACGACGTTCGCGCTGGTCTACCCGCCCCCGACGCCAGGACCGGAGCCGTATGCCGCGGCGCGACCCGCTTTGGCGGCCGCGGTCGCGCAAGCCGAGGCCGCCGGTGCACCGCTACGGCTCACCGGAGTCGAGCTCCTGGAAACCGCATCGGGCACCGACGACCGCGGCCTGCTCGTCGAAGTCGTTCTCGGTGGCGTAGGCGCGTTCGTGGTGTTGATTCTGGTGTTCAGCTCGCTGCTCGCCGCGGTGCCGTTGCTCATCGCAAGTGTGTCGATTCTGACCACTTTTCTGTGCTTGCTCGGTTTGACCGCCATCACTGATGTCTCGTTCGTCGTGCAGTTCCTCGCCGCACTGATCGGCCTCGGCGTGGCCATCGACTACGCCCTGCTGATTGTCATGAGATGGCGCGAGGAACGCTCACGAGGCGCGGAGAACACCGCGGCCGTGCATACGGCGATGGAGACTGCGGGCCGGTCCGTTATTTTCAGCGGCATCACGGTGGCGGTGTCCCTGGCGGCATTGGTCGCGGTTCCGGTGCCGTTCCTGCGCAGCATCGGCTATGGCGGCCTGCTCATTCCGCTGCTCAGCGTCGCAGTGGCGGTCACCTTGTTGCCGGTGATCCTGTCCACCGCTGGGCCCTGGCTCGAATGGCCGCGACGTCGTCCGCGTGACCCGCACAGTCGGCGCTGGGCGACGATCGCCCAGGCGATGACGCGCCGGCCGTGGCTCGCGGCCGTCGCGGCCACCGGCCTGCTGCTTGCTTTGGCAGCCCCGGTGTTCACCTTGCAACTCGGCTCGCCGCAGATCGACGCGTATCCGGCAGACGACACCGCGGGCCAGGCGGCCGGGGAGCTAGTGGACGCCGGGGTCCCCGTAGGGGCGTTTCGCCCGATCGAAGTCCTCACCACGGCGCCTGATGATGCGGTGCAACGGCTGACGGAGACCCCCGGCGTCGCGACGGCACTGGCTCCGGGTGGTTCGGGCTGGACTCTGGGCGACGCCGCGCTGGTACAGGTCTGGACTGCGGACGACCCGGCCAGCTCGGCAGGTAAGAGCACCATCGAACGGGTCCGGGCCGCGATGGCCGATCTCCCGGCTACTCAGGTGGGCGGCAGCGCAGCCGAGGACGTCGACTTCGTCGACGTGGTGTACAGCAGCGCGGCCGCCGTGGTGGTAGTGATCGTCATCGTCACCCTGGTGTTGCTGGCGCGCGCGCTGCGCTCGGTCGTGCTACCAGTCAAGGCGTTGGTGTTGAACGTGCTGTCCATCGGCGCGGCCTATGGGATCACCGTGCTCATCTGGCAGCACGGCTGGCTAACCGAGACCATATTCGGCAGCGAGCCCAGCGGGGCGATCACCACCTGGGCGCCGTTCGCGGTGTTCGCCTTCCTTTTCGGCCTGTCCATGGACTACGAGTTATTCATTCTCGCCCGGATACGCGAGGAATACGACCGCACCGGTTCCACTGACCAAGCCGTGGTGAATGGCATCTCTCACACCGGGCGGCTGGTGACATCGGGCGCATTGATCCTGTTCCTTGCGTTCGTTGCGCTGTCCACCGTCCCGGAGATCGAAGTCAAGATCCTGGCCACCGCGCTGGCATTGGGTATCGCCATTGATGCGCTCGTGGTTCGGGCGGTGCTGACCCCCGCGGTCGTCACGTTGCTGGGACGGGCGAACTGGTGGATGCCGCCGTTGGCCGCCCGCGCGCTGCGGCTGCCCCGCACTGTAATGTCGTCGGCTGCGGCTAGAGCGGCTAGCGAGATTGCGGAGAGCCACGACATCAAGCCGACCAGAGCCGGGAGGCTGACGGGTTCGGTGCGCACCGGCAGCGCAGCGCACGGCGTGCCCGGCGCGCTGGTCACCCTCGTCGACGTGGCAGGCGATGTCGTGGCGATCGCTACGACGGACCCCGAAGGCAGGTACGGCGTCGACGGACTACCCGGCGGCACCTATACGTTGGCCGCTGTTGCCGAGCGCTGTCGTCCGGCAGCGGTGGCGGTCACAGTGCCGGCAGGCATCCGGATGGAACGAAACGTCGAACTGACCGACGTCTCGCTGCATGGGTCCCGTGGCGGTGCCTGACCGCAACCCACTCCGCCAGCTGGCTAGCCGCCTGTCCGCCAGCTGGCTAGCCGCCTGGCCGACGCCACCCGCCACGAGTGGGGCCCCGCCGACGATCCGCCGCTCTCGGCGTCTCCGTGGGTGCCGCCCTGCTCCGCAAAGGAGCCCGCAACCTAATCGATTCATAGTGCGTCTGGCTTAACTCGGTGGTGAAGTCCAGATATCTGCCGGTGCCGGAAGAGTATCACCCGATCAGGCAGAATCGCCGGATGTACTCAGCTGCTGCCGCCCTGGCCGCTGCCGTCGAGCAGCGGGCCGCCGCCCTCTGCGCATTGTCCCGCAGCATCCACGCCGAACCCGAGCTGGCCTTCGCCGAGCACCGCAGCTCCGCCAAGGTGGCCGACCTGGTCGAGGCCGAAGGTTTCGAGGTCACACGGGGTATAGCCAGCCTGGACACCGCGTTCACCGCGACTTACGGAGCAGGCAAAATGATCATTGGGCTGTGCGCGGAGTACGACGCGTTGCCGGAAATCGGTCACGCCTGCGGCCACAACATCATCGCTGCCGCGTCCACCGGGGCGGCACTGGCCCTGCGAGAGATCGCGGACCGGTTCGATCTGACGATCAAGTTGGTGGGTACGCCTGCCGAAGAATCGGGCGGGGGCAAAGTGCTTCTCCTGGAACGAGGGGTATTCGACGACGTGGCTATGGCGATGATGGTTCACCCAGCACCTGAGGAGACTTGTGCCTCTACTTCGCTGGCTATCACCGACCTGCGGCTGTGCTACACCGGCACCGCGGCTCATGCAGCCGCCGCGCCGCACAGGGGCCGCAACGCAGCCGATGCTCTCACCGTCGCTCAGGTGGCGGTCGGCCTGCTGCGTCAGCATCTGGAGTCCGATCAGATGCTGCACGGGATCGTCACCCACGGCGGCGCTGCGCCCAATATCATTCCGGCAAACACCTCAGCGCTGTACTATCTGCGGGCTCGTGATGTGGAGTCTCTGCAAGAGCTGGAGACCCGTGTGCGGGCGTGCTTCGAAGCGGGTGGCTTGGCCACCGGGTGCGCTCACGAGGTAACCCAGGTTTCCCCGGTCTATACCCAACTTGTCCCCGATGCCTGGCTCGCTGCGGCGTATCGCACGGCGATCACCGGGCTCGGTCGCTCACCGCTGAGCCCCGAGGACGAGCAGCGCCGCCAGACCGGCAGTACTGACATGGGCAACGTGTCTGCCACGTTGCCTGCTATCCATCCGACCATCGCGATCGACTGCGGTGACGCGGTAAACCACCAGCCCGAGTTCGCTGCGGCATGCGTCATGCCCTCGGCGGATCGTGCAGTATGCGACGGCGCGCTCGCCCTGGCGCTCACTGCACTGGCGGCGGCTACCGACGACGCGCAGCGAGATCGACTAATCGGCGGAGTGTCCCGACGCCACACCGTGTCGAGGCCACCGCCGGAGGTGCAATATGACCGTGCTGGATTCCCGTCCCGACAGGCTGCTCCACCCAGCCTCGACTTCGAATAGCCGAATCGGGACGTCGTTAACCGTGGCGCCGATTGACCTCGCCGCTGGGCGTGGTCCGTCCTGGTTGGACGCGTGGCTTTCGAGCCACGGCGCCAAACTGGTGTCCTTGCGCAGACAGATTCATGCCCACCCAGAACTCGCTTACCACGAGCACACCACCACGGCACTGGTCGCCGACCAGCTCGCCGCCGCTGGCCTGCGCCCGAAGGTGCTACCCGGGGGCACCGGCCTGATCTGCGACATCGGTTCTGGCCCAGGGTGCATCGCGCTGCGCGCTGATCTCGACGCGTTGCCCATGCAAGAGGAGACTGGGCTGCCCTTCGCTTCCACCACGGGCAACGTGATGCATGCCTGTGGGCACGATGCACACACGGCGATCCTGATCGGCGCAGCTCTCGCGCTCGCATCCGCCCCAGCGCTGCCCGGCCGGATCCGATTGATCTTCCAGCCGGCCGAAGAGCAGCCGGGTGGCGCACAGGACGTGGTCGCCGCCGGGGGCCTTTCCGGTGTTGACCGGATCTTCGCCCTGCACTGCGACCCACGGCTGCGGGTCGGCCAGATCGGCACCCGGGTCGGGGCGATCACGTCGGCGACCGACCTGCTTGAGCTGCAGCTGTCCTCGCCCGGCGGGCACACCTCACGCCCCCATCTGACCTCGGACCTCGTGCATGCGCTCGGCACCGTGATCACCGGTCTGCCTGCGCTGCTGTCCCGGCGGGTCGACCCACGGTCGGCAACGGTGCTCGTCTGGGGTGCAGTCAAGGCCGGTCAGGCCCACAACGCGATGCCGCGTGAAGGGGTGCTACGCGGCACCCTGCGGACTGGGGATCGCGACATCTGGGCCGCCCTGGCGCCGTTGGCCAGTGAGCTGGTCACCGCTCTGCTTGCGCCCACCGGCGTCGGGTTCGATCTCAAATACGTGCGCGGGGTGCCTCCGGTCGTCAACGATTCGGTCTGTACCCAGCTGCTACGCGACGGTGTTGACAGCGCCCTCGGCGCTGATGCCCTGATAACGTCCGAGCAGTCCTCCGGCGGCGAGGACTTCGGTTGGTACCTCGAGCACGTGCCCGGGTCGCTGGCCCGCCTCGGTGTCTGGCCCGGCGAGGGCCCTCAGCTCGACCTGCACCAGCCCACCTTCACCATCGACGAACGCGCGCTCCCGCTAGGCGTGCGAGTAATGGTCCACGCCGCCCTAACCGCCCTCACCTAACCCCTCCCCGTGTGTCGGGCGCTGGTGCCCGGTGTGTCCGGCATTGGTGCCCGGTGTGTCAGGCGCTGGTGCCCGGTGTGTCGGGCGCTGGTGCCCGGTGTGTCGGGCGTCAGCGCTGTCAAGTCGGCTTAGGGGCGCAGCCGCTGTTTGTCCACATCAGGGGTAGCTGTCCACAGCCGCGCGCAGCGGCGCTCGCGCCTGGATGGGCCACCCGGTGACGCTCATGGCATGGTCGCTCTCCCGGAACATCTACGTGGTCCATGGACGCACGCCGAGTTGCGCACCAAGCTCGGTCGCCGAACCCTCGAACGGATGCTCGCTGATGGCCGGATCAGGCAGATCTGGGGTGTGCTGATCCCGCGCGAGACGCTCCTGGATCCGTTCATTCGGGCGTCCGCGGCGCTGCTCGCGGCGGGTTCCACGGCGGCGCTCACGGGTCTCACGGCGGCCTGGCTACAGGGCTGTCCAGCCGCCGAGTCCTGCACCGTGCACGTGGCGGTGCCGTACTCGCGATCGCTGCGCGCGAGGGAGGGTCTAGTCGTCCATCAGGGTCGCAGGTTGCTGGAGGAGGTGATCGATGTGCGAGGTCTGCGCACGGTATCCCTCGAAGTTGCCGTTACCGAGTTGCTCTGTACCGATGTAGCCAGACGAGCACTCGCTGTGGCGGATCAAGCAGCTGCCCTGATCCCGGAGTTTGAGCGGCCGGGATTCCGTTTACGGATCGCCAGCCGACTGACCACCCGAGCTGATCGTCGAGGTACCGCCCGCGCGAATGCACTGCTCCCGCTGGTGACAGGCAGGGCCGATTCACCCCCGGAGAGTTGGCTGAAACTCCTCGTGGTGGAGGCGGGATTTCCCCAACCGGTGGATCAATTCAAGGTGGTCGACACCCTTGATGCCGTCCTGTATGTCCTCGACCTGTGCTGGCCGTCGCTCCGCATCGCGCTGGAATACGACGGTTACGAGGCCCATGAACATCGCAAGGACCGGGATGCTCGGCGCGACCGCGACCTGCGGCGGCGTGGGTGGATCACTATTCGCGCGACTGCCGCGGATCTATGCGAGCCGACTGAGTTGCTCGAAAGACTCGACGAGGCGTTCCGGACCAGGGGAGCGGTTGGCTGCCGAGTCGCTCTCGGCGAGCAGCGGGTCCAGAAACGTCGCGCTTCAGGTGAGCGGCAGGGGCCACGCTACGTGGCAAAGGATGTCACGTTGCGTTGACAAGGTGCTGTGCACGAGAGGCGGACACGGCGTGCACGAGAGGCGGACACGCGGGGAAGGGGCTAGAGGGTGGTGCCGCTGCAGGGGCGGCTGCGTAGCTCCGCTACATAGTCCTCCGGGGCTCCGGCGGCTTCAGCGGCATCGGACATCACGCCGAGGTAACGCGCGGAAGGGATGCCTCCTTCGTAGGCATCCAGCACGTAGAGCCAGGTGAGGACTGTCCCGTCCAGGGTGTCCACCCGCAGCCGCAGCTTCTTGTGCAGCGCGAGCTCGCCTCCCTCCCAGATGTCGAGCAGTTTCTCGTCCTCCGGAGTCACGTCATAAATTACGACGAACACCTGGGAGAGGGGGTCCTCGACGATGGTGGCCAACGCCCCCTCCCAGCCCAGATCCTCCCCGCCGAAGGTCAGTCGCCACCCGATCAGCCACCCGGTGCCTGCCATTGGTGAGTGCGGAGCACGCTCCATCATCTGAGCGGGATCCATGTTGGATCCGTAAGCGGCGTAGAGCGGCACGCGCGACAGCCTAGCTGCCTCAGCCGACGCTGCGCGTGGCTGTCGTCCCGGCGTGTGTAGTCAGCGTTCCACCCAGTCAAACGTCCGGGTGACGGCCTTGCGCCACTGGGCATAGAGGCCTTCGCGCCGCGTTTGGTCCATCATCGGGTCCCATTGTCGGCCCGCCGCCCAGTTGGCCCGGATCTCCTGTTCGCCCGACCAGAACCCGACCGCAAGGCCAGCGGCGTACGCGGCGCCCAGCGCTGTGGTCTCGCTGACCACGGGCCGGATCACCGGGACCCCGAGGATGTCGGCCTGGAACTGCATGAGCAGCTCGTTGACCACCATCCCGCCATCCACCTTGAGCGAGGTCAGCGCCACGCCTGAGTCGGCGTTCATCGCGTCGAGCACCTCGCGGGACTGAAATGCAGTGGCCTCCAGCACCGCTCTGGCCAGGTGGCCGCGGGTGACGTAACGGGTAAGGCCGACGATGGCGCCGCGGGCATCGGAGCGCCAGTGCGGGGCGAACAGCCCCGAGAAGGCAGGCACGAAGTAGACCCCGCCGTTGTCCTCGACGCTGGCTGCGGCGGTCTCTATCTCGGCCGCCGAGGAGATCATGCCGAGGTTGTCCCGCAGCCACTGCACCAGCGATCCGGTGACCGCTATCGAGCCCTCCAACGCGTACACCGGATCCTGTGACCCGATCTGGTAGCAGACCGTGGTGAGCAGCCCGTTGCGGCTGCGCACCTTCTCGGTACCGGTGTTGAGCAGCATGAAGTTGCCGGTGCCGTAGGTGTTCTTGGCTTCCCCGACGGCCAGGCAGGCCTGGCCGAAGGTGGCCGCCTGCTGGTCACCGAGGATGCCGGCGATCGGGACCCCGGCCAGCGCGCCGCGCTCCCGGGCCGGGCCGTACACCTCCGAGGACGAGCGGATCTCCGGCAGCATCGCCACCGGGACGCCCATCTCCTCGGCGATGGCTTCGTCCCAGGCCAGCGTGTCCAGATCCATCAGCAGGGTGCGGGACGCGTTGGTCGCGTCGGTGACGTGCCGCCCACCATCCGGACCACCGGTCATGTTCCACAGCAGCCAGGTATCCATGGTGCCGAAGCAGAGCTCGCCGTTCTCGGCCCGCTGCCGGGCGCCGTCCACGTTGTCGAGGATCCAGCGGATCTTGGGACCGGAGAAGTAGGTGGCCAGCGGCAGCCCGGTGCGCTCCTGGTACCGCGTCGGGCCTGCGTTCCCGCCGAGCTGCGTGCACAACTTGTCGGTACGGGTGTCCTGCCACACGATCGCGTTGTGCACCGGCTCGCCGGTTGCGCGATCCCACACGACGGTGGTTTCCCGCTGGTTGGTAATGCCCACCGCGGCGAGGTCGCCGGGCGTCAGGTCCGCCTTGGCCAACGCCCCGGCTGCGACCTCCCGGGTGTTCGTCCACACCTCGGTCACGTCGTGCTCCACCCACCCCGGCCTGGGCAGGATCTGCCGGTGCTCGCGCTGGTCCGCCGAAACCACCCGGCCGTCGTGGTCGAAGACCATGCAACGGGTGGAGGTGGTGCCCTGGTCGATCGCTGCGACGTACTGGCTCATCGAGATCCGACGCTAGCGCCTTGTGAGTGGCAAAGCGAGTAGCCGAATCGGCACTGTGGGGCGGAAGACCGGCGGCAGTGGCTACCTGTCGCCGTAGCTGACGTCGTCCGGGAAGTGGCGCAACAACGCATCCTCATCGAGCTGTGGTCGACACCAATCCGGAGAAAATGATCTTTAAAAGTGGAGGAAGCCAGCCAGGGCCAAGTCAAGATCGCTGAATGTGTCGGGCTTGTGACGCTAAGTAGCACCACGCCGGAGCGACGTGCTACTTAGCGCCTCGCTCAGCACCGGACCCTCCCAGAGCGCCATTCGGAACCGAATCGCAGTGCTTGGTGGCACGGCGGGGTTCGGCCATAATGATTGCAGGGCTCGAGTGTAACGACCGCTGTGCCTTCCTTGGCTCGGTCGCAGGCAGCGGTCAGGGCGTTCGCCTCGGCGTGGGACTCTCCTTTACGCTGATGATAACCTTCGCCGACTACTCGGCCGTCGATGTCGAGAATGACACAGCCCACTGGCGGATTAGGGCTCGTCGCGCCCATCCCGAACGCGAAAGCGCAATTGCACGCCGCATGGCGTCCAATTCCACGAGGCTAGCCACTGCGAAGCCCACCGATGGTCAGCTCGTCAAGAAATTGTGCCACAGGAGGCAACTTCTGATGTTCCATAAGACGTCTTGCCACCATCACCACCTGGTTGAACGTCCGTGTGGAGCCGGTGCTCTGAGCGATTGAGAGCGCTTCAGCAGCAACGCGAGCGGCCTGTTCGGGTTCGCCAGTATCAACGTAGGCGACGGCAAATCGGCTCAGGTCCATCCCTCGATCGCGCCGGTAGACCACCGGTAGCTCTGGAATAGTCGCCGCATAGAGCTGTATCGTTCGCTCCGGCCGGTTGAGTGTCAGCCAGCAGCCAGCACGCTGCAATTCATTGTCGGTCTTGACCAAGAGGTGCCATTGGTCGCGCAACTGCACGAGAAGATGGTCAATCTCCGTTGCGGTGGAGAGCTTGATGTGATGACGTGACCGGCGGTCGGGTGCCTGCATCGCGGAGTCAGGCGTTAAGGCAGCTGGGCCGAGCAGCTCGACAGATCCGAACGCCTGGGTGTCGAACGTCGAGGTTTCGGTTACCGCAGTAGTGCCGTGTCCGACTGGGGCAGTAGCCGTGGTGGACAGCGATCGCTGAGAGGAAGCGAGCGCGCTGGACGTCGGAGGCGTTCGCGGCTCTTCGAAGTTAACCGGGATGTGTAATCAAAGGTTCACTTTCCGTGGTCGTCGGCTGGTGCTGCCGGTAGCCACAGCAGGGTGCCGTCCCCCACTGGGCCCGGTTCCCGGCCCCCGGGTGCCCT
>JBQTGW010000046.1:0-4864 GCA_052390495.1 Pseudonocardiales bacterium | reverse complement strand
CGGACTGCTCGCCACGTTCGCCGTCGCAGTTGCTTTCCGCCGCAGCCAGTGAGCCGACGTCGACCCGTATCGTGTCGCGCATGGATCCGGTGACGCGGCTGGTGCTCGTCCGACACGGCGAGAGCCGCGCCACCGTCGATCGGATGATGGGCGGGCACGACGGCTGCCAGGGTCTGACGGAGCGGGGTAGACGGCAGGCGGGCGCGCTGGCCGACCGGCTGGCCAGGACCGGTGAACTGGCGGACGCGGCAAAGCTGTTCACCAGCGTGCTCCCGCGGGCCATCGAAACCGCCGAGATCGTCGCACCTGCCCTGGGGAAGCTGGAGGTCATGCAGGACTGCGGCTTCTGCGAGTTACATCTCGGTGCGGCCGACGGCCTGCTGTCCTGGGAGGAGTTCCAGCAGCGCTACCGGCCGCAGGAGTACCGATACGACCCCTTCCGGCCGCTGGCACCGGGGGCCGAGAGCTGGGCGACGTTCTGCACTCGGGTGGGGACCGCGCTGGCCGATGTCGCCACCGAGCACGCCGGTGCCACGGTGATCATCGTCTGTCACGGCGGTGTGATCGAGGCGTCCTTCACGGCGCTGGGGAACCAGCCGCTGCGCAAGAGCTTCGACCTGGAGATCGGAAACACCTCGCTCACCGAGTGGACCAGCCCAGCGCAGGTGCAGGCGGACGAGCGGCGCTGGACACTGGCCCGCTTCAACGACACCGCCCACCTCGCCTGTTGACGAAAAGGAGATGATCGAGATGACCGGGCGCACGGGCTGTGTGGTCGTTGGTGGCGGCCCGGCCGGAATGGTGGCGGGGCTGCTGCTGGCCAGGGCCGGGGTCGAGGTGACGGTGCTGGAAAAGCACCCCGACTTCCTGCGGGACTTCCGCGGTGACACGGTGCACCCCTCGACGCTGACCCTGCTCGACGAACTGGGGCTGGGCGAAAAGTTCGACGCCCTGCCACACAGCGAGCTCACCACGGCCGGGTTCCCCACCGACGACGGCACCATGATGAAGCTGGCCGACATGACCCGGCTGAAGGTGGCCCACCCCTACATCGCGATGGTGCCGCAGTGGGACTTCCTCAACCTGCTCGCCGAGGCCGCCGCCAACGAAAAGACCTTCACGCTGCGGATGAACACCGAGATGACCGGCCTGATCCGCGAAGACGGCCGGGTCACCGGGATCCGCTACCAGACGGCCGAGGGCACTGCGGGCGAGCTCCGCGCGGACCTGGTCATCGCCGCCGACGGCCGCTGGTCACTCGCCCGGCGCGAGGCGGCCCTGGAGCCCAAGGAGTACGACTGCCCGTTCGACGTCTGGTGGTTCAGCCTGTCCCGCCACGGCGACGAGGGCGCAGGCATGCTCACCCCGCGGATGCGCAACCGCCGGTTCGCCGTGCCGCTGCCGCGCACCGGCTACTTCCAGATCGCCTACCTCGCGCCGAAGGGCGCCGACCTGCGCACGGAAGGCATCGAGGCGTTCCGCGCCAACGTCACCGAAGTCTGTCCCGAGTTCGCTGACCGGGTGCACGAGCTGGCGACGATGGACGACGTCAAGTTCCTGGACGTGCGGCTGAACCTGCTGGGCAGGTGGCACATCGACGGCCTGCTCTGCATCGGCGACGCGGCGCACGCCATGTCACCGGTCGGGGGGGTGGGAATCAACCTGGCCGTGCACGACGCCGTCGCCGCCGCCACGCTGCTGGCAGGGCCGCTGCGCCGGGGCCGACCGACCCCGGCCGAGCTGGCGAAAATCCGGTCGCGCCGCCTGCTGCCCACGACGCTGGTCCAGGGCCTGCAACGGATCCTGCACCGGGCCGTGATGCGCCCCGTGATGGCCGGCCAGCGCAACGGCCCACCACCGGTGATGATCAAACTGTTCGCGCGGTTCCCTCGGCTGTCATACTTCCCCGCCCGGCTGCTCGGCCTCGGCTTTCGACCCGAGCACGCCCCGGCCTTCGCCCGCCGCCCAATGGAACCCGTCGAGCCCTGAAAACCGCCGGCAGGCGCTGCTCGAACTGGACCGCTGCCAGTTAATGCCCCACCACGAATCCCCTCGACTGATGCACGGTCTGACACTGCAATATACGGCTACAAGCCGAACCGCGCTCCCTCTGTCCGCAGCATCATGAACGGGGTCATCCACGGTACGCCGACGGCCTTGCAGGCATCTGGGATCTTTATCCGCTTCCGTGAGACTACAGGGTCGGGAATTTCTTGCGTGACGACAGTGAATCCGCGTGCGAGAGCCTGCGCGACGAGGAAATAGTCAGCGGCCTGAAGGAACGTCGCCACCGCCGCCTGCTGGTAGCCAGCGCTGGTTGCCCATTGACTGACGGTCTGAAAGTAGGGCTGGTCCTCAGGTCGAGCCGATAGACGAAACGAAGCCGGCTGGACGGCCATCCACGGTTCTTCGCATCGATGAACACGTCGGAATCAATGACGTACATCAGGCGACCCCGAGCCGTTGGCCGAGTTCTTCGAATGTCGAAAACTTCTTGAAGCCAAGCAGGCGGAAGGCGTCTCGATGCGAGGCTTTTCCCTCGAGCGTGTCCGAGATCAGTGCTCGAGCGAATCGCTTACTGACTCTCACCGGTTGGGTGTTGTAGAAGTTGCCGCCTGACCTCCCTTCGCTGGCGAGAGCTAGAAGTCGGTCCAGCTCTGCGGCGTAGGCCACGCGGTAGACCTGCTGCTCGATGAATCCGGCGTTGTAGATGCGCCGGAGGATAACGAGCGTGCTGACCTTGTAGTACTTCGCCAGGCGCGCAAGCTCGGCGCCGAGGTCAGCGCTCGGCACGTACTCCTCGGTGAGCGAGCTGAGCGGCACAAGAAGCTCGGCGGCAACGCGGTTACACCAACGCTCGGTCTCTCCGTTCTCTTCGAGGTTGTCCAGATCGGGCTTCGAGATCGCCGACCCCCCTAGTGCGACATGAGCGAGCTCGTGAGCCAAAGTGAAGATCTGAGCCGCCTTGGTATCGGCTCCGTTGACGAACACAAGCGGGGCAAATTCATCGACCAGCGCGAAGCCCCTGAACTCATCTGGATTCAGCCTGCGATGCGTATTGCTGCCCACCACGCCATTGATCATGACTAGAACGCCGACGTCCTCAGCGTGTTCACGCAGGCCATCGAGAGCCGCGGTCCACGTCGAGAATTCGACTCGACGTGCCAAGCCGAAGCCGAACACGTCACGCAGTCGCCCAGCAGCTTCACGCACGTCGGTGTTGAGCCGGAGACTGCCCACTACTTCTATCGGCTCAGCGCCACTCGACTCAGCGTACTCGCGATACCACTCCTGGCGCTGCTCGCATGCATAGATGGTGTCGAGCAGATCGGGTGTCGGCGTCAGGACTGGTCGATCACCGAATGTCCGGAAGTCCGGAATAGGCAGTGTCTCGTCCGGTGGAGCAGGGAGGAAAAGGTAGCCGATCGGCGTGTAGGTGACCTGGGCATACTCCTCCAGTTGGCGCATCGTGGGCGAAAGCCGACCCGCTTCCCAGTCGGCCAACTTGGGGAAGCGACCGATCAGGTCCGCAACGCTTCGTCCCGAACGCTGGCGTGCCCACTGAAGCATCTCGGTGGGCACGTTGACACGGTTGGTCGCCACGCTCCCCTCCTGCTTCGAATCCTTGGGTCGTCTATGTCTTGATCGACGCGCTGGCTCTCAAGCCTAGATGTTTGGGGCGACCCAGGTGAGGTCGCGTCCCACGTAGCGTGGTCGCTTGAATGGCCATGACTGTGCGATCCAGTGCGGCACGTAGACCTCAAGCGCGTTGTCGAGTTCGGTGCCGACGAGGCCATCAACCACCCACCAGGAGATCTCGGCGTCGGCACCGGGCTTGTCCGGAGGGTCGATGTAGACGCAGCCGAGTAGTGCAGTCTCCTCGGCATCGAACAGCGCGTAGTTGAACGAGTGATGGGCCTGGATGTCGGCCTCATGGCGGGCCAGATCCTCTCGATCCTGCTCGTAGGTCATCGAGGCCGGTGGCCAGCCCCAGGCATCGCCGTAGATCGACCACAGTCGTTCTCGCGAACCCATGACGGCAGGGAAGTCAAGATCGACGTCGGTGGCCCGGATCGGCCGCAGGTGGTGACCGGTCCGCAGCTCGCCGAACGTCGGATGAACAAAGTCGGCGGGCAACCAGGCCATATCTGCGACAGTACAAGGACGCCCGGCCGGCAGGGCCAAAAATTCGCGCGAGGACTCCACCCTGCTGTACTTGCGCCACCGACGACGGGCGGGTCCCTGCTGGTGTCGTGCCGGCCGAAGCCGTAGACGGCCGCTGGTATGTAGCTCACTGCCCGCGATATGAATGACACCGAGCGCCGCACCTTCCGGCGGAAGGGAAGGTAAGCCATGACCGAGCAGACGAAGCTGCAACGACTCGCCGAGTACCAAGCCCACCCAGCTGATCCGCCGCTGGATCGAGGAGCACCGCACCACCGGGGAGTCGTCGCTGGAGGAACGGGTTCGTCGGCTCGAAAACCTCGTCCAACGCGGCCCCGGGAGCGACTCATGACCTGTCCTGCGTACTGGAGCAACCTCAGGGCCACCCGCCCAGCTGGACCCACGCTCCTGGCACTGGCACACCTGGATTCGAGCGGCGAGAGTAAAATCTGGCGGTGCCCGGGTCCCAGGTCGCTGATCGGTTCCGCGCCGCCCTCGAGCTCTACGAGGTCGGAGAGCACATGCTGCGGCAGCGGCTGCGGCGCGAACGTCCCGACGCGAGTGCGCAAGACATTGACGCCAAGATCGCCGCGTGGCTGCAGCGCCGACCCGGCGCCGAGCACGGAGACCATCCCGGTCCACCGTCCGCACGCCAGCTGTGAACCGAGTCGAAGCGGCGCTTCGCCGGATTGCCTCTGAG
>JBQTGW010000045.1:0-1912 GCA_052390495.1 Pseudonocardiales bacterium | reverse complement strand
CCGCGCGAGCGGATGGGGTTGTCGTGGTGGGGTCCGGACGGCGGTTGGTGTGGCCCCGGGGGCACCTACCCTGAAAGTGCCACGGTCGCCGATACCCCGGTGGGGGTGAGTACCGAGTTGTTGCGTCGTCACCTGATCGCGTGGGGTGGGGTTGTGATGGTGGGTGCGCCGGTCGTGAAGCTGGGTGAGTTGCTTGCTGAGCTGCCCGGCCCGGATCCGGTGGCGCTGCCGTCTCGGCTCAGCGGTGCGCACGTGATCCAGGTGCGGGACCTGACCCGGCGCCTCGGCGTCGGCGACAGCTACTGCGACCCGGAGGTGGTCAGCGCGGCCGCCGCATGGGCAACCAGGCTGTTGGGCGTGTCGGGCACGGAGCCGGTGCGGCGGGACCTGCTGGTCGCGGTGGCCGAGCTGCACAGCGAGGCCGGGTGGGCGGCGTTCGACGCCGGGTTGTATCACCGCACCCTGTATCACTACGCCCGCAGCCTGGAGCTCGCCACCGAGGCCGGAGACGCATATCTGCAAGCCCTTGCCCTGGAATATGCCGGGCTGGCCAGCGTGGAGTACGGCCACCTGAACGACGGGCTGAAGATGCTGCAATGCGCACAGGTCAAGGCGTGGGACATTCCACCCGACGACCGGCGCGCGGTGGTGGTCGGCGAACTCGGACGGGCCGCCGTGGAGGGGTGCGCCCTCGCGGACTCGGCTAGCGCTCTCGCCCGCCTCGGGAATTTTCCTGCCGCCGCCAGCCACCTGGCGAAGGGCCGGGAGTTGTGGGCACCCACCCGCACCGACCCCTTCGGCGACATGGACCGCCCCGCCGCGCGCCTGGAGCTGGCCCGGGGGCGGTTGGATGCCGCTGAGGCACTGGCTGTCGCGTCGGTACGCCGCTGGCCGGCAGGCAAGCAGATCAGCCGCGCGCTGTCCGGTGCCGTGCTGGCCACCATCCACGTCAAGGCCGGGGAACGCAACGGCCTGCAGCTGGCCCACCAGACCATCACCGCGGTGGCCCAGCTCAGCTCGGTCCGAGTCCGCAAGCAGCTCATCCCCCTGGCGGACGCACTGGCGGCCCGGCCCGGTTCCGACGCAGCCGAGCTGACCCGGATGGCCCGCGATGTCGCCACTACCCGGGCATAGCACTGCGTCAGGTGGGCACCAGGCCACAGTGCCGGTGCGGCGATATCCGAGCGGTGGTTGTGACGGCCATAATTGGCCCCACCCTCGACGCCACCGGAACCGGTTTCGATCACGATAGGTGACTACAGTCGGAAACGTAGCCTCTTCAGGCGGGCAACGTGTTGTGCCCGGAACCGTCCTCTTCTGCCGATATGAGTGTGGTTTGCGTGGCCACCGTCGTCGGGTGACTTCGCATCGTAGCTATTCACCTGGGTCAGCTGTGGTCTGTGGGGCTGGGGTGACGCGTCTGCAAGGTCAGACCGAGACCACACCTGCTGCAGCCAAACGCGACACGCCTCCGTGTCGGACGGGTTGGGCCATCGATCGGGGGCGTGACTCAGCGGCGCCGCTGCGGCTCGTAGCAATCCGATACCGCTGTGTCGGTATAGCGGCTTCCTACCGAGGGAGCTCATCCATGCCTCCGGCTGTTCAGGACGGGTCAGCTCATGCGTTGCTTGTGCAGGCCGAGGCGCACGTGTTCGCGCACCCATCGTCGGTCTGGCAGGGAGTGGGTACATCGGGGCTGATATCGGTGACGATGCGCACGTCGAGTGCGAAGGTGTCTGTGATGCTCTCGGTGCCGGCTGCGTACATGATTTCCCTCTTCCTCACTTTCCGGGATGGATCCTTACCGGCCAGCCCTGTCGAACTTGGCTGACCGCATTAACTCGGCGTGCTGTGCGATGAGCTTGTCGACCAACTCCTCGCGCAGCGCGTCAGTCTGAGTGATCTCGTGGTT
>JBQTGW010000044.1:0-16184 GCA_052390495.1 Pseudonocardiales bacterium | reverse complement strand
CTGCACGACGCCACCCTGGACCGGACCACGGATGGCAGCGGCCGGGTTAAGCAGCTGGACTGGGCGGTGGTCCGAACCGCGCGGGTAGGGGGCCGGGAGCCGGTCTGCCGACTGGACGACCTGCTTGAGGAACTCCCCGATGCGTTGCTCAACATCGACGTCAAGGCCGACTCGGCAGTGATTCCAGTGCTCGACCTGCTGCGGCGCACCGACGCCTGGCACCGGGTTTGCCTTGCGTCGTTCTCCGAGACCCGATTGCAGCGGCTGCGTAGGGCGGCTGGGCCGCGGCTGCTGACCTCGCTGGGCATCGCCTCGGTGGCGGCGTTGCGACTGCGCTCGATAGTGCCGATTCTGCCCACGAAAGGGTTGGTCCGCGGCGAGCTGGCGCAGCTGCCGGTGCGCAGCCACGGGATCCGGGTGGTGGACCGCGCGCTGCTGCGCCACGCCCACCGCCTCGGCTTGGAAGTGCACGTATGGACGGTGGACCGGGCCGAGCAGATGGAGGCCCTTCTGGACATCGGCGTCGACGGACTGCTCACCGATCGCCCCGACGTCCTGCGCGACGTGCTGCGCGCCCGGCGCGCGTGGCCTGGACAGGATCCGGCGGCACAGTAGAGTGCGGCGGCTGGCGCGCTCGCGCCGTAGACATGGGAGGCGGTTCAGGTGGGCGACGTGACGGTTCAGCCCGCCATGGGTGGTCTGCACGACGAAGGACGGCGCCGTGAGCAGCGGGCCTGGTGCTGGTACGACTGGGCGAACTCGGTGTTCCCCACGTCGATCACCACCGTGTTCCTCTCGCTCTACCTCACTTCGGTAGCCGAGGCCGATGCGAAGACAGGCGGCCAGACCTGCCCAGGTGGCAACGCGCTGGTCGGCTGCGACATCTCGCTGTTCGGGTTGCAGTTCCCGGCCGGCTCGCTGTGGGGGTACCTGCTCGCGGCGTCCACGATCCTGCAGGTGCTGGTCCTGCCAGTCACCGGCGCCATCGCCGACCGCACTCAGAACAAACGGCGGATGCTTGCGCTCTTCGCGTTCACCGGAGCGGGCGCGACTGTCCTGCTCGCGCTGGTGGCTGGTACGAACTGGCAGCTCGGTGTGGTGTTGTTCCTGGTGGCCAGCCTGGGCTACGGCGCATCGATTGTCGTGTACTACTCGGTGCTGCCCGAGATCGCGACGGCCGATGAGCGCGACGGGCTGTCTTCCCGCGGCTGGGCGTTCGGCTATCTGGGTTCGGGCACTGCGCTGGTCCTTCAGCTGGCGATCTACCTCGGGCGGGACGGGCTGGGGCTGTCTGAGTCCGACGCGGTGCGGGTCTGCTTCCTCATCAGCGGTGTGTGGTGGGCGGCGTTCACCCTCATCCCGCTGTCCCGGCTGCGCAGGCACCAGCCTCCGCAGGCGGCCGATCGCGGTCTGGCCGTGCTCACCGGCGGTTTCCGCCAGCTCGGCAGCACGCTCCGGGAGGCGCGGGCCTACCCGCTGACGCTGGGCTTCCTGGCCGCTTACCTGATCTACACCGACGGGATCACCACGGTGGCCAACGTCGCGGGCCTCTACGGCGAGCGTGAGCTGGGGCTGGAACGCAGCACGCTGATCACCACGATCCTGCTGGTGCAGTTCGTGGCGTTCTTCGGCGCCTTGATCCACGGCCGGGTGGCTCGCCGGTTCGGCGCCAAGCGCACGATCATGGGCAGTCTGGTGGTGTGGATCGGCGTAGTCGTCGCGGCCTACTTCGTGCAGGCGGGTGACCAACTCCAGTTCTACCTCGTGGCCGGGGGCATCGGGCTGGTGCTGGGCGGCACCAATGCGCTGTCCCGGTCGCTGTTCAGCCAGTTGGTGCCACCGGGTAAGGAAGCAGAGTATTTCTCGGTCTACGAGGTCGGCGAGAAGGCAACCTCTACCCTGGGGCCGCTGCTGTTCGCCGCCGTCGGGCAAGCCACCGGTTCGTTCCGTCCCGCCATCGTGTCCCTGGTGGTGTTTTTCGTGATCGGCTTCATCCTGTTGTCCCTGGTGCCGGTGCGCCGGGCGATCCAGGCTGCGGGCAATCCCGTGCCCGCAGTCGTCTAGGCCAGTCGGACCACTTCGGGCGTGTCCAGCGGACCACCTCGGGCGTGTCCAGTTAATTAGCCCAAACGAGTGGTGTCGGAGGGGTCATGGCGAGGTAACAGGTCACATTGATGCTGCGTTCAGCCCTCTGTGGGTGGACCCTTACACGTTAAGTCGGGGAGATGTCGATCCGGACCTTGCGGTCCGGGAACGTTGACACCCTCCACGGCGTTGCACCCGGTGGGCTGGTTCTAGGGGGGCCTGCCGGTCCTTGACCCGGAGAAAGGAATTGCCATGGCCGACCGCGTCCTGCGTGGCAGCCGGCTCGGAACGGTAAGTTACGAGACGGATCGCGACCACGATCTTGCGCCCCGCCGGTCGGCGCTCTACGCCTGCCCCAAGGGCCATAATTTCGAGGTCCCGTTCGCCGACGATGCTGAGCGCCCCATGCACTGGGAGTGCCGGTTACACGGCAACGAGTCCCGGCTGATCGACGGTATCGAGCTGGAGCCGAAGAAGGTGAAGCCGCCACGCACGCACTGGGACATGCTGCTGGAGCGACGCAGCATCCCCGAACTTGAGCAGCTGCTCGACGAGCGACTCACCGAGCTGCGCGGGCGCCGCTCACGTTCCGCTTGACCGATCCGGACCAGGGGCCACCGAACCTACGGGTTCGGTGGCCCCCTTGTTCGACCTTGCAGTGGACCTGCCGCGCAGCTGCGCGAGGCGGTGCTGGACACCCCAGACCGTCACCCGCCACAGTGCCTCGCGCACGATGCCGCCGGTCATCTTCGACTGGCCCTGCTCCCGCTCGGTGAAGGTGATCGGCACCTCCACCACGGTGAAACCGGCGCGGACCGTCCGCCAGGCCAGATCGACCTGGAAGCAATACCCCTGGGAGGCGACCGTGTCGAGATCCAAGCACTCCAGCACACGGCGGCGGTAGGCGCGGTAACCGCCGGTGATGTCGTGCAGGTGCACCCCGAGCACCAGGCGCGAGTAGACGTTGCCCCCGCGGGACAGCCATTGCCGGTGCCACGGCCAGTTCACCACCCGCCCACCGGGTACGTAGCGCGAGCCCAGCACGAGATCGGCGGCGGCCCCGTCTGGCCCGTCGGCCAGCGCGTTCAGCAGGTGCGGCAGGTCCTCGGGCGCATGCGAACCGTCTCCGTCCATCTCCACGACGACCTCGTAGCCGCGTTCCAGCGCCCACCGGAAACCGGCCACGTAGGCCGCGCCGAGACCAGCCTTGGCGCTGCGGTGCAGCACGTGCACCCGGTCGTCAGCGGCCGACAACTCGTCGGCCAGGACTCCGGTGCCGTCGGGGCTGGCATCGTCCACGACGAGGGCGTGCGCGCCCGGCACGGCCGCGTGCAGCCGGTCCAGGACCGCTGGCAGGGTGGCCCGCTCGTTGTAGGTGGGGATCACGACGACCGTGCTGGCGTGCCTACCCTGCTGATCCGTCATCGACGTCCTCCTTCACCGGCGCGGTTCGCCGACGTTCAGTCCGGATTCTGGTGGGCTGTGCCTGCGGGCTGGGGGCCTGCGGGCTGGGGGCCTGCGGGCTGGGGCTATCCCCAGGGCCATGCCCAGCACGCCCAACGCTGCCAGGCCCCATTCCGGTCCGGGGCCGAGCCGGGTAGCCAGCGTAGTACCGGAGCGCAACGGAACCTGCGCTACCAGTGCCGCCGGGGTGAACAACGTGCTCTGCTGCTCGATGCTCCCGTCCGGCGCGATCACCGAGCTGACTCCGCTGGTCGCGGCCACCAGGACCGCCCGGCCGTGTTCTACCGCGCGCACCCGGGACATCGCCTGCTGTTGGTAGGTCATCTCGGTGAAGCCGAACGTGGCGTTGTTGGTGGGCACGGCGAGCAGGGTTGCGCCCGAGAGCACGCTCTGGCGCACCAGGTCGTCGAACACCACCTCATAGCAGGTGGCCACCCCGACCCGGCCAGGTCCGAGGTCCACCGCGCCGTCCCCGGACCCTGGCACGAAATTGCTCGCCCGGTCGACGTAGGGGCTGAACAGGCGGAAGAACTCCCGGTAGGGCATGTACTCGCCGAAGGGTTGCAACCGGCGCTTGTCGTGCTCCTCCCCTGGTCCGGTCCCGGGGTCCCACACGATGGCGGTGTTGGTGGGGCGGCCGTTGTTGTTCTGCAGCACCGCCCCGACCAGAATCGGCGCCCCGATTGCGCGGGCTGCCCGGTCGATCACTGCCCGGGCGTCCGGGTTGCGCAGTGGGTCGATGTCGGCGGAGTTCTCCGGCCAGATCACCAGCTCCGGCCTTGGGTAGCGGCCTGCGGCCACGTCTGCGGCGAGTTGTTCTGTGCGGGCGGCGTGGTTGTCCAGCACAGCGCGGCGCTGGGCGTTGAAGTCCAGCCCAGCGCGGGGCACGTTGCCCTGCACCACCGCGACCACGGCTGTGTTGTCGTCCTGTCCGGCCGTCACGGTTCCTGCCAACACGGTTCCTGCCAACACGGTTCCTGGCAACGCAGTGACGAGCAGACCGGCGACCACCGGCGACGCGGCGAGCAGGGCGGGTGCCGCGAGCCTGCCGCGTCGTTGCCCCCGGACAGCCCGCCGGATCAGCTCCCCGGCACCGAAGCCGGCTAGCACTACGGCCGCACTGAGCAGTGGCGCCCCGCCGATCGCCGCCAGCGGGAGGAACACACCGGCTGGCTGGCCGAAAGCCACCCGTCCCCAGGGGAAGCCGTCGAAGGGCACCTGGGCGATCAACGCCTCGGCCGCCACCCAGACCCCGGTTGCCCACAGGGGGGCCGCCGGGAGCCGGGACACCACCGCGATGCCCGCTCCGGCCAGCGCCAACACCAGCGCCTCGACAGTCGCCAGGGCCAGCCAGGGCAGCGGGCCGACGAGCGCCCCGACCCAGTGCAGCAGCGGAACGAAGAAGCCGAGCCCGAAGGCGAACCCCTGTCCGAATCCCACCCGGGCGGGCCGCGCGTGCAGCGTCGCCCACAGCACTGCGAACGCCACCGGCGCAAGCCACCACAGCTCGCGTGGCGGAGCGCAGGCGTACAGCAGTCCACCGGCTCCGGCAGCGGCGCTCAACGACAGCAACGCCCGAGCCGGTCTCCGGGCTGTCCGGGGTGCCGGGCCAGCGCGTTCGTCCACGGTCACCGTCGGTACAGCCACGCCGGTCAGCCTACGGTCCGCTCAGGCGTGCAGTGTGGTGCCTGGCACGACGATGGTGCCCAAGGCGCGGGCGACCACCAGCGGAGGTGTGAGCACGTCGGACGCTGAGGGCCCGCGCTTCGGATTGGCCCGGCACACCACC
This sequence comes from Pseudonocardiales bacterium, assembly GCA_052390495.1. Lineage (GTDB taxonomy): Bacteria > Actinomycetota > Actinomycetes > Mycobacteriales > Pseudonocardiaceae. The sequence goes on along the minus strand of JBQTGW010000044.1, from coordinate 10,846 downwards.
CGCGCCTCGAAATTCAAATCCCGGGATCGGGTACCGATCCGCCGCAACGTCACCGACGCTTCGAGCACATCCCCGCCACGCACCGGCGCCAGCAGTTCCACCGAGCTGTACCCGGCCAGCAGGCTCTCGTCGCCATCGGTACGAATCGCGAGCTCGGTGGCGAGGTCGCCGAACAGCCCGAGGCAGTAGGCCCCGTCGACCAGGGCACCCCCGTAGTGCGCTTCGGAGTACGCCACATAGCGGCGATGCGTGACGGTGAAGCCCACGACGAGGGTCATCCGGGGTTGCCCTTCGTCAGCGCGCACACAAGGTAGCTGGCCACATCGCCGGGTGTGGTGCCCCGGCCGAACACCCGGTCCACGCCGAGCTCACCTGCCATCGTCGGGTCGAACCGCGGACCGCCGGCCACCAGTAGCGGACGGCGCTGGCCCATCGCGTCCCGGAATGCCTTGGCGGCCTCCCGGGTGCTCTTCAGGTGTGCATCGCGTTGGGTGACCACCTGTGATATCAGCACCGCGTCGGCGTGCTCCTCGCGGGCCCGCCGGACCAACTCGGGCACCTCCACCTGGGCTCCGAGGTTGATCACCCGCAGCTCGCGGTAGTACTCCAGGCCCTTATGGCCCGCGAAACCCTTCACGTTGAGGATCGCGTCGATCCCGACGGTGTGCGCGTCGGTGCCGATACACGCACCGACCACGACCAGCTTGCGGTGCAGCGCCGCCCGCACCGCGGCATTGACCTCGGCGGGGGTGAGCAACGGGTAGTCCCGCTCGACCACCCGGACCTCGTCGAGATCGACAGTGTGGGTCACCGACCCGTACACCACCACAAAGGTGAACTCCGAGCCCACGGGGGCGGAGTGCGCCACCATCGCCGGGTTCAGGCCCATCGCGGCAGCGAGGTGCGTCGCGGCGGCCTGCGCCATCGGCCCGTGCGGCAGCGGCAGTGTGAAGGACAGCTGCACCATCCCGTCGCCACGGGTGTCCCCATACGGCCGGATTCGTCGCCCCATCACTGCTGCCCTGTCATCACTGCTGCCCTGGCTCGGTGATCGCGTCCAGCGCATCAGCGGCAGGGTTGTAGTAGCCGGGGGCTTTCTCGACCACACCGCCTGCACCCCTGCCGCCGCCGGATGGGCGCTTCATCAACCCGAACCTACCGGCGCCGATGGCCGTGAGCAGCCCGTCGTCGACGATCTGTTCGAGCAGCGCGACCGCTTCGTCGAGGACCTGGTGTGCCCGGCGCACGATGAGCCCGTCGGGGGCTGGGTGGAAATCCTCGCCGAGGTTTCCGGCGGCGCCCAGCACGTACCGGACCCCCCGCAGCGCCACATCCCGGTCGGACAGCCAGGGGGTAGCCACCCCCTCGGTCATCATCCCGACCAGCAGGATCGACTGGCCGGTGAGCGCGCCTGCCAGGGTGAACATCCCGTCCAGCAGGTGCCCGCGAAAGATGTCACCGGTCATGTGCCGGGTAGGCGGCATCCACTTCAGCGGAGCGTTCGGGAACAGCTCCCTCGCCAGCAGTGCGTGCGCCAGCTCGAGGCGGAACGACTCGGGCAGGTCCGGATCGATCTCGAAGGCGTGCCCGAGGCCGATCAGCTCGTCCGGCAGCCCCGCCTCGTGCGCGAAACACTCGTTGAGCAGCTGCGACACGGTCACCGTGTGCGCGGCTTCCACGGCGTCGGCGGTGGTGAGGTAGTTGTCCTCCCCGGTGTTGATGATGATCCCGGCGCGGGCGTGTATCTGCCGGGAGAAGCGCTGGTCGACGAAGGTGCGCACCGGGTTGATGTCGCGGAACAGGATCCCGTACATCGAGTCGTTGAGCATCATGTCCAGCCGCTCCAAGCCCGCCAGCACCGCGATCTCGGGCATGCACAGCCCGCTGGCGTAGTTGGTCAGCCGGATGTAGCGCCCGACCTCGGCGGAGACCTTGTCCAATGCGGCCCGCATGATACGGAAGTTCGCTCCGGTGGCGTAAGTGCCTGCATAGCCCTGGTGGGTAACCCCCTCCGGTACGTAGTCCAGCAGCGACTGCCCGGTGGAGCGGATCACCGCGATCACGTCTGCGCCCGCCCTGGCCGCCTCGCAGGCCTGCACCACGTCCTCGTCGATGTCGCCGGTGGCCACGATCAGATAGATCCACGGTCTGCGGGGCGGATCACCGAACGTGCGCACCAGCCGGTCCCGATCCCGTCGGCTGCCGTCGATCTGGCGCAGTCCAGTGGCGACCTGGCGACGTGCTGCGCTGGCGGCAGCGCGGCGCTGGCTGCCCACCGGCACCTGGTAGCGCACTGCGCCGACGGCGGTGGCCGTGGCCAGCTCGATGAGGGAGCCCAGATCGTGCTCGGCCATGGCATGGAACGCGGGCAGGCACGCACCCTCCTGTAGCCCGCAATGCTCGGCGATGGTGTGCACCACCCGGTTCACCCAGGGCACTGTGCCCTCGGCAGCGTCGGACCAGGCGTCGTCAGACGCGTTACCGTCCACGCCGGTGAGCCCCGCCAGTCGCAGGGTGGCGCGCTCCACGCTGACCGTGGTGTGTCGGCGTGCCAGCTCGACGATCGGCGCCGCCGCCGTAGCAGCGAGTGCTCGTGCGCGCGCCACCGTCACGGCGTTCAGGCCCAGCCGGCTCACCCCAGTGCGCCTTCCTGTTCGAAGACAACCCGGCCACGGTGCACAGTGCGCAGGCAGGTGGGAGTGTCGTCCCCGAGAAGATTGTCGCCGGAAAGATCGGCGCCGGGAAAATTGTCATTGGCCCAGATCGCGTAGGACGCAGGCGCCCCAGGAGTGAGCGTGCCTGCCATCGGGTCGACGGTGGCCGCCGCCCGGTAACCGCCAAAGGTGTGTGCCGCGAGCGCCTCGATGGCATTGATCTCCGAACCGGAACTGCGATGCCTCGCTGCCGCGCGCACGGCGCCCCACGGATCCAGCGCAGTGACCGGAGCGTCGGATCCGAACGCCAGCCCCACTCCCACCGCTGCGAGCAGAGCGTAGGGGTTCATCGCAGCGGCCCGAGCCGCCCCCAGCCGCAGCGCATACATGCCGTCCTGCCCGCCCCAGGCCGCGTCGAAGGCGGGCTGCACGCTGGCCACCACCCCCCAACCCGCCAGCCGCCGGGCCTGATCCGGATCCACCATCTCCAGGTGCTCCAGGCGGTGCCTGCATCGTCGCAGCGCTGCGGTGCCGACTGTGACCTCCGCAGTGGCGAAACCGGCTACCACCCCGTCGGTCGCAGCGTCCCCGATGACATGGAACCCGGCCTGAATACCGGCCTCGGTGCAGGCGCTGACGTGTGCGGCGATCTGCTCGGCGGTCAGGTAGGCGACCCCACAGGTGTCGGGTGCGTCGGTGTAGGGCGCACGCAGCGCGGCGGTTCGCGAGCCGAGTGCCCCGTCGCAGAACAGGTCACCGGCCAGCCCGTGCGCCCCGGTGGCCTCGAGCAGCTCCCTGGCCTGTGCGGATGTGCTGACCGCCTGGCCCCAGTAGCCGATCACCTCGACGCCGTGGTCGGTAGCCAGCAGGTCGGCGAGGTCGTCGATCCCGGAGATGTCCGGACCTGCGCACTCGTGCACGACGGCAATTCCCTTGCTGGCGGCGTGGGCCAGAAAGCTACGCTGTGCGTCGCGGCGCTGACCGGGCGTGATCGACTCCCTCGCGGCCCGTCGAGCGTGGTGGTGTGCCTCGCTGGTCAGCGGAGCATCAGCGGCCCAGCCAGGTGCGCGGGTCGCCTCCGGGACTCGCTCCAGCAGTGCCGAGGACACCACGGCGCTGTGCACGTCGACCCGGCACAGGTACACTGGTGCGCCGCCGCCTGCCCGGTCCAGTTCGGCGCGGGTCGGCGGGCGGCGCTGCGGCCACCCCGTTTCATCCCAGCCCTGACCCCACAGCACAGTGCCGGGTCGCGCGCGGCGGGCGACGGCGTCGAGGCATTCGAGTAACGAGGTGCAACCGGTCAGGTCCAGCCCGGTGGCGAGCAGGCCAGCGGCGGTGGCGTGCACATGGGCGTCCACGAAAGCCGGGGTCACCAGCGCGCCGCGCAACTCCACCACCTCGGCGGCGTCACCGAAGCAGACCCGGCCGGTGCTGTCGTCCCCGGTCCAGACCACCACCCCGTCAGCGATGGCCATGGCGGTGGCTCCTGCGACCGACGGGAAGCGTCCGTCCAGCAGCAATGTGGTATTCACATGCCTCCCTGGTGCGCCTCGAGCAGCGCGCGCAGGCCGGGTTCTTCCCGGGTCAGCTGCAACGCCAGTTCTGCATGCCCGGGAGCGTAGCCGTTGCCGATCAGCATCTCGACGTCCGCGACGAGGCCTTCCGCCCCGAGCGCGGCGGCGGCGAACGACGTGGCCATGGAGAAGAACACCACGGTACCGCCGTCTGCGGTCACCATGATCGCCCCGTGCTCGCCACCGCTCACGTCGATGCAGACGACCGTGACGTCCACCTGCGGGCGGACTGCCGAGGCAACCGCCACGGGATCGCGGGCATCGGCGACGACGACCTTGTCGGCCAGCCGGGCGGCCCGTACCGCGCGGGCCTGCGCCTCGTCGGGGACCAACGCGACCAGCCGCGCAGCCCCCGCCCGGCGGGCCGCGACCAGCGACAGTGACCCCGATTTGCCTGCCGCACCCAGCACGCATACCGAGCTGCCAGGACCACGGCGGCGCACCACCCGATAGGTCAGCGCGGCGGCGCCGCACACATCGAGCACGGACAGCGCCAGGCTCTCGGGCAGGTCGGCGGGCAGCGGGGTGGCGATCGAGCGGGCGAAGAGCACTGCGGTGCCAGTGCACGGAACCTGGGCCCCACGCCCATCCCAGCGGCGCAGCCCGTCGGTGATCCGCAGCGGTGTGAGGGTCAGCGAGACCAGGCTGGCCACCCGCTGCTCGACTTGCAGGCCCAGCGGCGAGGCCGGCCCCACCTCGCGGACCGTGCCCAGCAGCATCCCCCCCGAGCCGGTGACCGGGTTCTGCATCTTGCCGCGCTCGGCGACAATCGCGAGCACCGCCGCGCGGACCGCGTCGCCGGTGCCGTGCTGCTCGCGCAACTGCCGCAGCGAGGCTGCGTCGAGGTTGAGCCGATCGACGTCGAGCACCACCTCGTCGGGCCATGGCTGCGGGTCAGGGTCCAGCCGCCACGCCTGCTGCGGCAGCACCCCGACCGGCTCCAGCACCCGGTGCAGTCCCCAGGGCGAGGAAGTTCTGGTCATGTCCCCTCGTTTCATCGTCTCGAACTACCACAGAAGGGGTACCACAGAATGGGTGATATGGTTGACACTTACCCGCCTGGGCGTATCGTAAATAATCAGACATGTAAGGGTATGGCGTCAGATGGGTCCGGTCCACGCGGGGGCGAGTTACATTCATTTGACGACCATTCACACCTGTCTGTAGTAATCAGTCTAGGTTGGTGACCGGCACCCCCACAGAGGTGTTGCCAGGCCTCGGAGAGGACACATCGTGCGATTGTTTCGTCCCGTCTTCGTCTTGCTACTGCTATTCACAGTCATGGGGAGTTTGCTTTATTCCCCGATGACACCCTGACCGGTGGCCCCGGCAATGACAGCCTCGACGGGGGCGACGGCAACGACATTCTGACCGGGGGCGACGGCAACGACACCCTGATCGGGGGCAATGGCAACGACACCCTAACCGGCGGGGCGGGCACGAACACCAACGACGGTGGTCCGGGGAACGACATCTGCAGAAAACCCAACTCTGGACCGGGTTGTCCCTGACTCCGTTTTTCACGGGGGTTGGCGACACACCGATCGTGATCTAGGTTAGATGCGGACGAGGTGCACCCGCCTCAGCCAGAATGTGATTTTTCGATGATCGCATTGTGGCTGAGGCGGGTGCACCTCTTCCGTGTGATGAAGAAGGCACCGGCGCCGGGTCGAGTCCTACCTGGATCGGGACACGCGCCGACGGGCGAGCAGTGCAGCTCCGATCATAAGCACGACCAACACCACCACCAGCGGTACCGGGCCGATGCTATCCACCCAGCTGGCCAGAGCACCTTGTAGCTGCCCGGCCGCGTCCACGACGGGATCGCTCGCCTGACCGTTGCCGAGATACAGCCGCAGCTCGTAAACCCCGTAATAGCCGACGTACAGCCCGACCACGAGGAGCAGCACTCCGCTGATCCGGTTGACGTGCGGCATCAGCCGCCGGGCGCCACGGGTGACAGCCGAGCTAGCCAGCGCCGTTGCGACGGCGAGTACCCCGACGACCAGCGCCATGCCTGCGCCGTAGGCGAGGTAGGCGAGCAGCCCGCTGCGCACGGAGCCGCTGTTGAATGTCCCGGCTGTCACCGCAAGGAAGGGGCCGATGGTGCAGGACAGCGAGGCGATGGCGTAGGCCAACCCATAGCCGAACATCGAGCCAAGCCGAGCCGTCGGCGCGCCGCGACCAGGTTTGGGCAGCAGCAGCGTGAGCTCCCGCCCGCTGAGCAGCCACGCCCCCAGCGCCAGCAGTGCGACACCGATCACCACGGTCACCGCGGGCAGGTACTCCTGCACCGAGGTAGTCAGCGGAGCGATCACCAATCCGAAGGTGCCGAACACCAGCAGAAAACCCAGCGTCATCATCGCGGTGGCAGCCAGCGCCCGGACCATCGCCGTGGCCCTGGCGCACTGCCCGTCCTCGCCGAGCACCACCAGCGTCAGGTAGGCGGGCAACATCGCGAAACCACACGGGTTCACGGCCGCGACGAGCCCGCCGCCCAGCGCGAAGCCGACGGTGTCGACGTCCATCGGTGAGGGTCTCCCGGCTGGTCAGGAAGTAGCGAGCCGACGAACGCGGTCGGCCAGCTCGGTCTCCGAGAGCTGGTCCCCCTTGACCACCTCGACAGAGCCGTCCGGGCTGATGAAGGCATACGCCGGTTGACGGATCACGTCGAAACGCCGCCAGATCGAGCCGTCGAGGTCAGCGAGATGCTGGAACGAGCCGACTCCGTACGTGGTCACGAAGCCCTGCATGGCGGGCAGCTTGTCCTGTGCCGCGACCCCGATGAACTCGACCTTGCCGACGTTCGCCTGGGCTGCGCCTGCCACGCCCGGTGCCTCGCGCTGACACTTCGGGCACCACGGCGCCCAGAACCACAACACGGCCGCTTGACCCGCCAGGCTCTCCCCGGAGAAGTCCTTGCCGTCCAGTGTCGTGGCGGCGAACCGCAGCTGTTCGGGCACCGCTGACGTGCGCTCAGCGCCGGGCGACGACCCCGCCGTGTTCCCAGCGCCGGACGACGAACCCGTCTGTCCGGGACTCGGCTGGCTCCCTGCGCAGCCCGTGAGCACAGTCGCGATGGCAAGCCCCAGAATCAGCGAGCGAATACGTCGCACGTCATGCCTCCTCGTCAAGAGCGAATCATCCGATCATGGCGCAGTAGCCGCCCCGACGAGCCCGGTGATTGTCTTACAGAATTGTGAAGCATGACGAGATCAGTCGCCGGCCTCGGCGGTCAGGCCGTCGACGTCGAGCAGGGTGATGCGGCCGCGGCCGCGGCGGACCAGGCCGCGGTCGGCGAAGTCGCCCAACACCTTGGTGGCAGTCTCCCGAGAGGTGCCGACCAGCGCCGCGAGCTGGTCGTGGGTGAGTGCCACCTGCACGCTCCGGGGGCCGACGCCGAGGCGGCGCTGCTGACCGGCGAGAGTGGCCAGAGTAGCGGCGACCCGCTGCGGAACGCTCTTGAACACGGTGTCGCATAGGCGGCGTTCCATCTCCAGCAGACGGGTACCGAGGATCGCGGTGATCCGCGCCGCGATCCGGGAGTCGGAGAGCAGGAACCGGTGCACGTCGTCGCGGCTCATGACGCACACGACGGCCTCCTCGAGCGCTTCGGCATAGTTGTCGTACATGTGCTGGCCCAGCAGCACCATCTCCCCGAAGATCGTCCCCGGCGTGATGATCGCTGTGGTCAGGGCACGGCCATCCGCAGCGATACGGAACACCCGGACCCGCCCGGCCTTGAGGATGAACAACATTTCCACCGGATTCTGCGGGGAGAACAGCAGCTCCCCGGTGGCGTAGGTGTTCATGGGTGCCGCTGCGGCGATCGCGTCCATCTCCTTCGGTGAAAGGTCGGTGAAGATGTCCACCTCGGCCAAGCAGAACGTCTTGTCATAGCCAGCGGCGATGCGTTCCATGTTCGTGATCCCCTCGCGTCGCCCTGGCGCCCAAGGTGGAGGTGAGCTGCCCCAGGCGGGCCCGGATAGTGCGTCGAGTCCGCCAGCCAGACAGTACGGCTCCGACCCGGCAGCCCAGGCGCTCATGCCCGGCGCAGCCGGGGCTGCACGAGGGCGTATCCCAAGCCGAGGACCAAGCCGAAGACCAGGTGCCCCAGCAGACTCTGCCAGGCCATTGTGGTGAACGTGAACACGTCCATGCCCAGCCTGGCCGGCATGATCAGCAAGGCGCCGAGCACCCACCACACCACCCCGTAGCCGATCCCCAGCACCGCGCCGACCGCGAGCCGCTCGGCCCACCGCGCGAAAATCAATGCGTATGTGACGCCGATGAACGCCGAGATCGCCAGATGCACTACCCAGCCCACGGCGATCGACTCGGCACCCACCAACATCGCCACCATTGGCAGCATGCCCATCATCTGCATCAGCGTGCCGAACACAACTCCACCGGCCAGGCCGCCAGCTACCCCAGCGGCAAGCCGGATCGGCAACGCGGTCGTCCCAGGAGAAAACGCACTCGTGGCAGCCATGATTGAATTCCTTTCGGTGCGGGATACGTCCACCGTGGACGCTAGGCCGCCACCCGGGCCGGCTTCGGTGACCGCGCACACATACGACCGTTTCGCGGGCTTGACAACCACGCGACGGCTGAGGTCGGCTGACTCGGTGCCACGTTTACAGATGCGGATCGTGGGGACGTCGTTGCCGGGTAAGCGACACGGCGATCTCAAGCACGTGCACGTCGGCGTACAACGTGGCCGCGAGGTGGTCGACGTGGTGCCGGGCGACGCTGAGCGTGCCGTGTTCGAGCTGGAGATCAACGTCGTCCGTACACCTCAGGGCATCGACTTCCGCGGACCCTATGTGCACGGCGAGAAGGGTGCGCGCTTCCTCTACCTGAGCTGGGGCGACGTGGTTCCCGGCGGGTCGTTCGAGATGTTTCGCAGGGCGAAGCTGCACCTGTCTGCGCTTGATGCCGATCAGCTCGACCACGCGGTAGCCGTGCAGGGTGAGCTTGGTCTGAGCGACTCCTGCGGGGCCCCACTCTGCGCGTCGGTCCGCCCGCCAAAGATCAGCTGGAAGATCGCCCCAAACGCCTAGCGCTATCGGCAGACGCGCCGGGGGTTAACGAGACCGGCAGACGGGACCGTGGGTGCGACCGCAGGCCCCGGTAACTGGCGTATCCGAGGACGGTCAGCAAACTCAGCCCACCCTGCAGGTGGCCGAAATAGTCGATGAACGGCACCAGCAGCGCCCCCACCCAAACCAACGGATGCGCGTCAGGTTCCCGGCGCCTCCGGGTGGACCGGGTGGGCGAGCCGCGCCGGGGCAGCGACATCCGCCCCCACGGTTTCGCGACCGACAGCCAGGTCGCGAACACCATCGCTGCGATGAGGACGACCCCCCAGAAGACGGAGTACCCGACCGGCCCCACCCCACCGGTCTCGCTAGCCCGCACACCCTGTTCCAGCCACGAGCCGAGGTGCCAGATCCCCAGGTAGAGCCCGCCGATGGTGATTCCGAACTTGACTGCCACCCAGGTGAAGCGGAAGAAACCCCACGAGGTCAGGGCGGAGAGCATCAGCCCGGTATACGCCGACCCGGTGGCGGCCTGCTGCAGGATCTCGTGGTCGACGAACTCCGTCATGGTCAGCGCTGCTCGGCGGGTCTGCGGATCGGTTGTGGTGATTCCGTGCATGATGAGCGTGACCTGGGCCAGTGCCATCGTTAGCCATCCCACCGAGGTGAGGACGTGCAGTGCCACCAGCAGCTGGCGCGGTCGTTTGGGGCTCACAACTCACGATCGTGCAGGTGCGCACCGTGCGGCCACGTCCGGGAAATCCCCCTGCGGACCCCGATTCGCACCCTGAGCCGCCGGACTCGGATGAGCTTGACAACCCCTGAACTGGCCGCGGTGCTCTTCGCAGGTCTACCCATGCTTGCGGCCGTGCCGATCGTCCTACCGGGACTGTTTCAACGGGGGCCGATTCTCCTTCATCGTCGGTGCGGCGTCCAGAGCTCGGAAGGGCGGCGGTAGGCCAGGCTCGGGGCACTGCGCTCGCCTGGGGCAGGCAGGTCTAGTAGTTCGGTCACGGTCATGGGCAGGCCGCCGAATCCAGCGGTGCGCAGCCGCTGGAACTGGGCAATAGCAGGGCTCATCGTCGGCCCCCGGCGTGCCGGGCGAGTTCAAAGCCGAGCAGTTCGAAACGCACTTGCTCCCAGGTCATACACGGCCATCGTGAGCGCCGCCAGCGGGATCTCCAGCCTCGCCTGCGGCACCCGCGACACGTCCCTGCCCTGGTGGGCTGATGTACCACGAGGACATAGCGGAGCGCGGCGAGCACGCCGGGATCGTGACCGGCGTGCTGCAGCTCGGCCAGCCGGGACCACATCGGCACCACCATCCGCGCGGCCAGTGCATTGCCGTCCACCCGGAGCCAGGTTGCGGCGGAGAGCTGCAACGTCGGGTCAAGGTCGGGCGGCACGGCGGTCGTTGGCGGACGTTGAGTACAGAGTTCCTCGGCAGTGGGCATCGACCAGCTACCTCCCTCGCTTGAGGTGGTGGTGGTGGTGGGGGCGCAGCCGGGGCGACGCCCCCCACCCCCACACAGCGCCCCCCCCCGGACCAGCAAAACCCCCCGCACCACGCGCCCCC
>JBQTGW010000043.1:0-3280 GCA_052390495.1 Pseudonocardiales bacterium | reverse complement strand
GGGACCACACCTTCTTCTTCGAGCTCGAAGATGGTGCGCAGGTACATCTCGGTGGTATCGATGAGATCGTTCACACCAGTCTCCTTCATTCAACGCCATGGTAGTGGTTTGTCGGCGATGGCGGTCGCGCCGCCACGGGTGTCGTGGCAGGACACGGCAGGATGAGTGCCATGCATCCAGTAATCGCGCCCCATGAGTTGGCCGAACTGCTCGCCGCGCCCGAGCCCCCCACCCTGCTGGACGTTCGGTGGTCACTCACGGGGCCGCCGGGTCACTCCGAGTACCAGGCAGGCCATCTGCCTGACGCGTGCTACCTCGATGTGGACACTGACCTGTCCGGTCCTCCGGGTCTGTCCGGGAGGCATCCGCTCCCCGACCCGGCTGCATTGCAGGCCACCCTTCGCTCGGTGGGCGTCCGACCGACGGTGCCGGTCGTGGCCTATGACGCGGCGGACGGGGCGGTGGCGGCCCGGGTGTGGTGGCTACTGCGCTGGGTGGGGCACCCCGACGTGGCTGTGCTCGACGGGGGATTCGCTGCGTGGCGCGAGGCCGGTCTTCCGGTGACCACCGAGGCGGCCGAGCACCAGGCAGGCACGATCACGGTGCGACCTGGGGCCATGCCGGTGCTCGACGCGGCACAGGCTGCGGCACTGGCCCGCGACGGTGTACTGCTCGATGCGCGGATGGCACCCCGATACCGCGGGGAGACCGAGCCGGTCGATCCCCGGGCCGGTCACGTGCCGGGCGCTCGCAATGCGCCGTTCGGTGAGCTGACCGACGCGCACGGGAGGTGGCTGCCGCCTGCCCGGCTGCGCGAGCTCGCCTGTCGCTGGGGGGCCGATGGTGCCGCGGTAGGCGCCTACTGCGGTTCCGGGATCAACGCGTGTGCGGTCGTGCTCGGACTCGAAATCGCCGGTGTCACCAGCGTCGAGCGCCCGGCTGCGCTCTACGCGGGATCGTGGTCTCAGTGGTGCACCGACCCCGCCCGCCCAGTCGCCACCGGCCCGGATCCCGGGTAGACCGACATGTCGCTGGACGTGAATGGACGGTAGCGTCGACTGTCATGACCGCTCCCCGCGCGGCCGTCGTATGGGACGAGGCCTTCCTCGGCTACGACCTCGGTGGGCGGCATCCGCTCAATCCCATTCGGCTGGACCTCACCATCCGGTTGGCCCGCTGTCTGGGTGTTCTCGATGACGTGCCGCTGCTGACGCCAATCCCGGCGACCGACGAGGAATTGCACACGGTGCACTCCGACGATTACATCGCCGCGGTCAAGAAGGCGTCGCGGGGGTACGTCGGGTACGGCCTTGGCACCGCGGACAACCCGGTGTTCTACCGGATGCACGAGGCATCCGCGCTCGTCGCAGGCGGTTCGCTGCTGGCGGCCGACGAGATCGTCGCGGGTCGCGCGACACGGGCGGTGAACATCGCGGGCGGGTTGCATCACGCGATGCGGAACCGCGCCTCGGGGTTCTGTGTCTACAACGACTGCGCACTGGCGATCCAGCGACTACTTGACGGCGGCGTGCCCCGGGTGGCCTACGTGGACATCGACGTGCACCACGGCGACGGTGTGCAGGACGTCTTCATTGCTGATCCCCGGGTGCTCACAATTTCCTTGCATCAGCACCCGGCCACGCTGTTTCCGGGTACCGGACATTCCGCCGACGTCGGCGCCCCCGGCGCCGAGGGCACAGCGGTGAACCTGCCGCTTCCACCCAGCACTGGCGACGATGGGTGGTTGCGAGCCTTTCACGCCGTAGTGCCCGGCCTACTCAGGGCCTTCGCCCCGGACGTGCTGGTCACTCAGCACGGTGCCGATACCCATGCCCAGGATCCGCTCGCCGAGCTCCAGCTTTCGGTCGACGCCCAGCGCATCGCGCACTGCGCATTGCGTGACCTGGCTGACGAGACGGCAGGGGGGCGCTGGCTGGCCCTGGGCGGGGGCGGATACTCCCTGTTCGACGTGGTACCCCGATCCTGGACACATCTGCTGGCTGCGTTGCTTGATCGCGACGTCGACCCCGGCACCCTAATTCCGGCCGACTGGGTCGCACATACCGCCACCGTTGCGCGAGGGGTGCCGTTGCCATCATCGATGACCGACGGTGCCCAGGCCCATTGGACGCCCTGGGACGGGTCCGGGGACACCACCGTTGACCGAGCGATACTGGATACCCGCCGTGCGGTTTATCCCCTGCACGGCTTGGACCCCGAGGAGCGAGGGAGCAGCAGGTGAGCTCGACGCGGCAGGGCAGGCTCACCGGCACTGGGATGGTCAATTTTCGTGACCTGGGGGGTCTGCCAGCTGGTGTGGACGCCCGCACCGGCTACGGCGTGCTGTACCGCGGGGACGCCCCGCACCACGCGGACGCGCCGCCGCCAGGTCTCGCGAGCTGGCCTCCGGCACTGGTCCTCGACCTGCGGGAGCCCGATGAACCACCTGTTGGTGGGCATCCGCTGGCCGGTCCTGGAACCGATGTGGTCCAGGTGCCGCTGTTAGCGGGCCCGCACGTCGGGGACTGGCGTGCGCTGCCGTCGCTGGATGAGCTGTACCTGGGGTCGCTGAGCCGGGCAAGCGAGCGGATCGGTGAGGTACTCGACCTGCTGACTGGCGCTGCCGGGCCCACGCTGGTGCACTGCGCGGCGGGCAAGGACCGAACCGGCGTACTCGTCGCAGTGTTGCTCCGTGCGGCCGGCGTATCCAGAGATGCGGTGCTGGAGGACTATCTGCGCACCGAGCAGAACGTGGTTGCTCTGCTGGAGCAACTCGCGTGGGATCTGTCTTTGCTCGATGAAGAGGAACGCCTGCGGGCACAGCAGATCGCGGGTACGTCCGCGTCGGCCTTGCAGGCCGTGCTCGACGAGCTCGATGCCGTGCCCGGCGGGGTGCCGGGCTGGCTGCAAGCCCGAGGGGTATCTGCCACCACCATCCACAGGTGGACGCGACGGTTGGTCGTCTCCGCCAACTCCAGGGGGCCAACTCCAGGGGGCCAACTCCACGGGGTGGTGAACTGTTCGGGAAATGACTGATGGGGGTGAGACCGGATGGGCCTGTCGAAGTCGGAAGGCCGGGCCCGCCCCCGACGAGCCCGACCTTCCGGGGCAGGCGACCCGTTGCGGACTGCCCGCCCAGGTCGCGTGGTCTTGGTCAGCTGGCGTAGGCCCGAAGGCGCTCGGCGCGGTCACCGGCGCGTAGCTTCGCCATAACCTCGCGTTCGATCTGTCGTACTCGCTCCCGCGAGAGGCCGAATCGCTTGCCGATCTGATCCAGCGT
>JBQTGW010000042.1:0-10141 GCA_052390495.1 Pseudonocardiales bacterium | reverse complement strand
ACGGGGCCGACGGGTCGGGCGATGATCATCTGCTGAGGGCAGGAGCATCCGTAAGGATGAGTCGTGGAGTGTCAGTGACCACTTAACGTCGCTACAGGTGACGCTGAGCGAACATGACGTTGCCCTGCGCTCGGGGGGGGAGAGCGTAAGGGCACCTTCGGGGCACCAGCAGAACATCACCGCGCCCCGGGTGAACCGTCATCCCGGCTCTGGGGCCCGGGGAGGACGCTAACTCTCAGCGATCATACGGTAACGAAGATCGACCTTCTGCGAACGCTCAGTTCGGAACGCTCAGTTCGGCGTGCCGGATTCGGTGCACAGGCCGATTCCGGGGATGCCGAAGCTGCATTGCCCGGTCAACTCAATGAGGATATGGCCGGTCAGTCCAGCAGGCCGATCCGTTCGGCGAACTCCCGTACCTCGCTGGCATACGACGGTTTGGCCCCTAGCCATCATCGAACTCTACCGCATCGGCACCTAACTTAGTGGTATTGAGCCATACCTGATCAGGCCCCCAGGGCACTCACTGTAACTCGAACAACGCTAATCGTGAAATCGGGACTGTAGTGCATGTGCAGCCGTCGTAGTCCTCTGCGAGAACACAAGCCTATCTGACCCGACCGTCTTCGTTCCAACAACGCTTGCCGGTTACCACACCTTGCAGGGTCGACATCTCATACCAGACTTCACCGCCGTCGTTGGTAACAATGGCAGTCACTATGACCCGAGCGAACGCATGGGGCTTCGTTGGCTCCCATACGAGTATCGTGCCTACTTCAACCAGTTTAAGGTCAAGACCTTGCTTACCCATCGCCACTTCGGCACGTCGAGATACTCCGCAAGGACGGAAGCGATCACGTCCTTATAGGAATTGATCTAAAGACGAAATCGATCGAGCGTGAACCAGCTCGGATGACAAATGATGAGTAACACCAAGCAACGCTAAACATTGAAGCGAAACTCGACGACGTCACCGTCGGCCATAACGTAGTCCTTGCCCTCCATCCGGACCTTCCCAGCGGAGCGGGCCTGCGCCATCGAACCGACCGCGACCAGGTCGTCGTAGGACACGATCTCAGCCTTGATGAAGCCACGCTGGAAGTCGCTGTGGATCACCCCGGCGGCTTCGGGCGCGGTGGCACCGGTGCGGATCGTCCAGGCCCGAGATTCCTTGGGGCCGACTGTCAAGTAGGTCTGCAAACCCAGGGTATGGAAGCCGGCGCGGGCCAACGCGTGCAGCCCCGGCTCAGGCTGCCCGATCGAAGCCAGCAATTCGGCCGCGGACTCCGCGTCCAGTTCGAGCAGTTCGGACTCGACCTTGGCGTCCAGGAACACCGCGTCCGCGGGGGCGACCAGTTTGCGCAGCTCAGCTTGACGCTCAGCATCGGCGAGCACGCCTTCGTCGGCGTTGAAGACGTACAGGAACGGCTTGATCGTGAGTAGGCTCAGCTCGGCCAGCGCCTCGATATCGAGCTCCCCGCGCGCCGCGAACAGCGTGCGCCCAACGTCGAGCACCTCCCGAGCGGCCTGCGCGGCCAGCAGCGCGGCGCGGCGTTCCCGGGGGTTGGTGCGGGCCTCCTTCTCCAGCCGGGGCAGCGCCCGGTCCAGGGTCTGCAAGTCGGCCAGCACCAGTTCGGTCTCGATGGTGGCGATGTCGTCGGCCGGATCGACCCGCCCTTCGACATGGATCACGTCGGGGTCGTCGAACACCCGCACGACCTGGCAGATCGCATTGGCCTCGCGGATATTGGCGAGGAACTTGTTGCCCAGCCCGGCGCCCTCCGAGGCGCCCGCGACGATCCCCGCGATGTCGACGAACGACACCGTCGCGGGCACGACCTTGGCGCTGCCGAAGATCCCCGCCAGCACCGCCAGCCGCTGATCGGGCAGCGGCACCACTCCGACGTTGGGCTCGATGGTGGCGAACGCGTAGTTCGCGGCGAGCACGTCGTTGCGGGTCAGGGCGTTGAACAGGGTGGACTTGCCGACGTTGGGCAACCCGACGATCCCGAGGGTGAGGCTCACGGGACGTCGAGTCTAGTTGACCGACTCCGAGTCAGTAGCCGTCACCGTCGTCCCGGTCGTCGCTCCCGTCGTTCTGGTCGTCGCTCCCGTCGTTCTGGTCGTCGTTCCCGTCATCCTGGTCGTCGCTGCCATCGTCCTGGTCGTCATTGCCGTCGTCCTGCTCGGTGCCCGGACCGTCGGTAGGCGCGGTGTCGGTGCAACCGACCAGCGCGAGCGACAGGGCCGCCAGGACGGCCAGCAGCGCCGCGCGCCATCGCTGTGTGGCGTTCGTACTCATGTCGAAACCCTAGGGCCAGGCTGGCCGAGGGTGCGCCGATTCACCCAGTCGGGAACTCACCTGCGGTGTCCGATTCCCGCCAGACTCCCCAAGGTCGAGGCTGGCACCATCGAGACCATGCTGCTCGATCACGACCGCTGCTACCGCGCCGTCAGTTCTCGCGACGCCCGGTTCGACGGCTGTTTCGTGGTCGCGGTGCGGACCACCGGCATCTACTGCCGTCCGTCCTGCCCCGCGATCACACCGAAACAGTGCAACGTCACGTTCCTGCCCACCGCAGCCGCCGCGCAGCTCGCCGGCTACCGGGCGTGTCGGCGCTGCCTGCCCGACGCGGTACCGGGGTCCCCGGAGTGGAACCTGCGCGGTGACCTGGTGGCGCGGGCGGTGCGGCTGATCGCCGATGGCGTGGTGGAGCGCGACGGCGTGCCGGGGCTGGGCGCCCGGCTCGGCTACTCCACCCGGCAGCTGAATCGAGTGCTCACCGCTGAGCTGGGCGCCGGGGTGTTGGCGCTGGCCAGGGCACATCGGGCGCAGGCGGCGCGGGTGCTGGTCGAGACCACGGCGCTGCCGATGGCCGACGTCGCGTTCGCTGCTGGGTTCGCCTCGGTGCGCCAGTTCAACGACACCGTGCAGGCGGTGTACGCCACCACCCCCTCCGAGCTGCGCAGCAAGGCCAAAC
The DNA here is from genome assembly GCA_052390495.1 of Pseudonocardiales bacterium. Lineage (GTDB taxonomy): Bacteria > Actinomycetota > Actinomycetes > Mycobacteriales > Pseudonocardiaceae. The sequence continues at coordinate 7,160 of JBQTGW010000042.1, read as the reverse complement.
CCAGCCCGAAACCGGGGGTACTTCGGCTGCGCCTGCCGTTCCGAACACCCATGGACGGCGCGGGTCTGCTGGAGTTCCTGGCCGCGCGGGCGGTGCCCGGCGTCGAGTCTGCCGCCGACGGCCGCTACGCCAGGACACTGCGGCTCCCGCACGGCACCGCCACCGCAACACTGCACCCGACACCGTCCTATTGGGACACCACACTGCGGCTGACCGATCTGCGTGACCTGCCGGTCGCGGTGAGCCGGCTGCGCAGGCTGCTCGACGCCGACGCCGACCCGTGCGCGGTCGACGAGGTACTCGGCGCGGATCCGGCGCTGGCCGTCGCGGTCGCGGGAGTGCCGGGGATCCGGGTTCCCGGCACCGTGGACGGTACTGAGACGCTGCTGCGCGCGATGCTCGGCCAACAGGTCAGCGTGGCGGCCGCGCGTGGTGCCGCAGCCCAGCTGGTTGCGGCCCTAGGTGAGTCGATACCGGGTGAGCCGATACCGGGTGAGCCGATACCGGGTGAGCCGATACTGGGCGAGCCGATCGACAGTCCCGGAGCGTTGAACACGTTGTTCCCCACCCCGGCCACGGTCGCCGAGCACGCCGCCGAGGTGCTCACCGGACCACGTCGCCGGATCGAAGCGGTCCAGGCCACCGCCGCGGCGCTGGCTGCCGGTGATCTGGTGGTTGATGCGGGCCGGGACCCCGAGGAGCTCCGGGGCGAGCTCGAAGCGCTCCCCGGAATCGGCCCGTGGACGGCCAGCTACGTAATCATGCGCGTGCTCGGCGCCACCGACGTGCTACTGGACACCGACCTCGCGCTGCGGCGGGGCGCGGTGGCGCTGGGGCTGACCACCGACGGCCTGGCGCAGCGCGCTCGACGATGGCGGCCCTGGCGGTCCTACGCCGGAATACACCTGTGGCGGGCCTCCGCCACCCCACTGAGAAGATCGGAGCGGACGGCATGACTGCCACCTCCACCGTGGAAACCCCTATCGGCCCCTTCACCGTCCTGGTCGACGACGACGGCGCGGTGCTCGCTTCAGGCTGGACAGCCGAGCTGGACGACCTGCTGCCGCTGGTAGCGGCCCCGCTGCGACCTGCCGCTGTGCACCACCGCGCGGACCTCGGCTCGATCACCAGCGCGGTCACCGCTTATCACCTTGGCGAGCTCAGCGCGATCTCCGACGTGCCGGTGCGCCAGCAGTCGGGTGAGTTCCTCGAACACGCCTGGCAGGTGCTGCGGGCGATCCCCGCAGGCGCCCCGGTCAGCTACACCGAACTGGCCGCCAAGGCAGGCCGCCCGGAAGCGGTGCGCGCGGCGGCGTCAGCCTGCGCCCGCAATGCGGCGGCATTGTTCGTGCCCTGCCACCGAGTGCTGCGCAACGACGGCTCGCTCGGCGGCTTCCGCTGGGGCTTACCAGCCAAACGCTGGCTACTCGACCACGAGTCCCCCAACTCAGCGGCCTAAGGCATTAGTCTGGTCTTCGGGTAGGTGCGACGCGGCAATGCGCCACACCTACCCGATCCCGCACCGGGTCAGGACGGGCACGGCCCCCACGGGCCGATGAAGGTGAGGTACCTATCACTGGCCCATCGACCCTGATCGGCGAGCTCTCGGAAACCGTTCACTACGCGGCGACTGGCAAGAACTCTGCTCCCATAATTGAGCCTGTCGACGATTGGGTAGTTGGTGCCCGGTCCGCTGCGGACGTTGAGCCCATCCCGTGCGTTGACCCGGAAAATAGCGCACTGCCTTTGGGCTACCTGAGTGTCGCCCGACTGCGCGACGGCGGTGGTCGCCGACGCAGCGGCAGCAGGCGCGGCGAGTGCGGTACCGATCACTCCAGTGAACCCGATAGCAGCTATCGCCAGCACTGTGGTGACTCGTTGACGAAACATGAGTGGAGACCTCCCGATCCCAAACAATACGACTGAGAACCTGAACACAGTGGCCATTCTTAAGAGAAGGACGAGCCGGATAGCTCTGAAGTACCCACTGTGAGCCAGGACACACAGGACGAGCGATCTGCGACACAACAGCTGACCAGGAATTACTCGCCATCCTCCGGTGCCTCTGGAGCGAGATCGTCGATCACGCGCGTGATGATCGCCCGAGCAGACCGGCCGTAGCTGGCAACGGCCGCAAACGAGTCAAAGATGCTGCCGTATAGGTCGTTGTCGAGTAGCCAGTAACCATGCCAGGGCGCGACCACATACTTTGTCGAAGATCAAAATCATACAGACCGCGCAGCAACACTTCGAGTCGTTTCTCGATCGGTGACCTCGCAGACCGCCATTCGGCTCCAAATGGTAGTCAACAGGGTGCCCAGAACCGCAATTCGGCTCCAAATGGTAGTCCAGCCCTGCCCCAAAACCGCCATTCGGTTCCGAACGGCGGTTTCCGGGTCTCCGGAACTGCGATTGCTTCGAAATACGGGTGGCCGCGACGCTCTGCGTGCGCCGAGTTCGACACCAGAGTTGCTCGACACCACTTGGAAGGCTCTGGGGTCGAACTCGGCGCACGCAGAGTCGTCACGCGCGGCAGCCGATCCCATTTCACCCCTCGGGGCGGCACGTCGCACCCGGCCAGTTGGCTCCGAATAGCGGTCGGAGCGAGGCTGTGCTGAGCGGGGGAGGTCAGGCGTGATCTCTTTTCGTGGGTGTGACCTGGAGTTACAACTTCTCAATTCGTTATCCGACGTGGCTCTGAGAGGTCGCCCAATTCGGGCCTATGCCAGTACCGGGAGGCGAACGCAGTCAAGGACGCACAGCTCACGACAGGGCCACGCGACCGGCGCGCCTCGCGGGTTCTGTCTGCGAAGTGCGAGAGGGTGTGCGCCGTGGATCTTCCGGTGCTGGTGGCCCTACTCGTTGGCCTTGCGATCGGGGCTGTGGTCAGTTGGGTGCTGGCCGCCACTGGTCGGCGTGCGGCGGTGGCGGAGGCGGGGCGTGGGGCGGACTTGGCCAGAGCCGCCGCCGAGTCTGACCTCGCGGCAGCGCGCCGTGACGTCGAAGGCGCCCGAACGCAGCGGGACGCCGAAGCCACCCGTGCAGAGCAGGCCCGCGTCCAGGCCGAACAGGCTGCGACGCGGCTCGCGGCGACCCAGGTCGAGCTGGCCGGTGCCCGCGCCGGGCTGGAGGCCGAACGCGAGGCCACCGCGGAGCGGGACAGGCAGCTGGCCCGCCGGGAAGCCGAGTTCAAGGACAGCTTCCAGGCGCTGTCGGCCGACGCGCTGTCCCGCAACAACGAGGCATTCGTCCAGCTCGCCGAGGCCCGGCTCGCCAAGGTGACAGCGGCCATGTCGGCCAAGACCGACGGCGAAGCCACCCAACGTCAGCAGGCCATGGCGGCGCTCATCGACCCGGTCACCCAGACCCTGCACCGCCTGGACGGTCAGCTGCGCACCGTGGAGAAGGAACGCGAGGCCGCCTACGCGGGGCTGCGCGAGCAGGTGGGGGCGATGCACCGCACCTCCGAGCTGCTGCAGGGTGAGACTCGCCTGCTGGTCAACGCGCTGCGGGCGCCGCAGGTCCGCGGCCGGTGGGGGGAACTGCAGCTGGAGCGGATCGTGGAGCTGGCCGGGATGGTCGAGCACTGCGATTTCACCCGCCAGGTCAGCGCCACCGACGCCAGCGGTGACGCCGATGCGCTGGTTCGCCCCGACCTGATCGTGCACCTGGCAGGTGGCAAGCAGATCGTGCTGGACGCCAAGGTGCCCTTCGGTGCCTATCTGGAGGCGGTCGACGCGACCGACCCGGATCGGCGCAACGACCGGCTGTCCGCGCATGCCCGGCACCTGCGCGCGCACGTCGACTCGCTGGCCAACAAGGCTTACTGGCAGCGCTTCGAGCCGACCCCGGAGTTCGTGGTGCTCTTCGTGCCCGGCGACCCGTTCCTCGAAGCGGCGCTACAGGCCGACCCCGCCCTGCTCGAGTACTCCTTCGAGCGCAACATCGTGATTGCAACGCCGACCACGCTGATCGCGCTGCTGCGGACGGTGGGCTACACCTGGCGACAGGAGGCCCTGGCCCGCAACGCCACCAAGGTGCACGACCTGGGCCGCGAACTGCACTCCCGGCTGGCCACTATGGGCGGGCACGTCGCCAAGCTGGGTAAGCAGCTGGGCGGGGCGGTCGACGCATACAACAGCACCGTGCGATCGCTGGAGTCCCGGGTACTCGTGACAGCGCGACGGTTCGTCGAACTCGAGGTCGTCACCGACGAGCTGAGCGAGCCGGAGCAGGTACTGCGCAGCCCTCGCGCGGTGCAGGCGGTCGAGCTGGTCACCTCGGCGGAAGACTCGCTGCTCGCACTGGATCCAGCCGGTACGACCAGGACCGGTGATGCCGGGCCCAGTGATGACGGGAACAGTGAGGATTGGCGCTGGGTGACCGAACAGCTGAACCAGGAACCTGACGAGGATTTGCGGCAGACTAGTGTAAACGAGTGACCATGACCAGGGAGCGCCCCGTCGTCCAGCGACGCGGGCTCCAGTGGGACGAACGCTCACTGCTACCCCACCATGCCGGGGTCAAGCCGTGGCTGGCGGTGTTGCTGACGCTGGCACTCACCGCGGCGGGGGTTCTCGCCGACATCCACCGCATCAACCAGCTGGGTGTCGTGTTCGATGCCTGCTACTTCCTGGGTTGCCTGCTGGCGGTAGTCGTGGTGACGCGCAAGGGTCTGTTCGGGCCGATGGTGCAGCCTCCGCTGGTCCTCGCGTTCGCCGTACCCAGTGTGGTGGTGTTGTCCGGCTCGGTGCCCAGCGGCGGGGGTGTCGCCGCCGCACTCGCCGTCGGTACTCCGCTGATCAACGGCTTCCCCACCATGGCGATCACCACCGGGCTCACCCTCGCCATCGGAATCTTCCGAATCCGCACCCAGCGACCACCCGCTGCGTCGGAGCCTTCGCCGCAATCCAGTAAGAACCCAGAGCCGAGCCCCGAACCGGTTCGCCCGGCCGCGCTGGGAGCACGCACCCGAGTGCGCGAAGAAGTCCGCGAGCCCGACATCGAACCGCTGACCGAGCCGATCCTCAGGGTGACTGAGGAAGTCTTCGCCAGATTCTCACCATCTGAGAGGCCCCGACGTCGGCAATTCTAGGAACATCGGCGCTCCTGGACGATCGACCGCTTGAGCTCCCGCGGTAGCGAGAACACCAGCGTCTCCTCGGCCGTGGTGATCTCCTGCACCTCGCCGTAACCGCGCTCGGCCAGGAATTCCAGCACACCACTGACCAGCACCTCGGGAACAGAGGCCCCGCTGGTGACACCGACGGTGTGCACGCCATCCAGCCACGCTGGATCGATCTCTCGCGCGTAGTCCACCAGGTAGGACGACCGGGCGCCGGCGTCCAGCGCTACCTCGACCAGCCGCACCGAGTTGGACGAGTTCCGCGATCCCACGACCAGCACGAGATCACAATCAGGTGCCATCGTTTTCACCGCGACCTGACGATTCTGCGTCGCATAACAGATGTCATCGCTGGGCGGGTCGGCCAGCTCGGGGAACCGCTCCCGCAGGCGGGCAACAGTCTGCATTGTCTCGTCGACCGACAGGGTGGTCTGCGACAGCCACACCACCCGGGACGGATCCCGCACGGTCACCGAGTCCACCGCGTCCGGCCCGTCCACGAGCTGGACGTGTTCGGGGGCCTCACCTGCGGTGCCCTCGATCTCCTCGTGGCCCTCGTGGCCGATCAACAGGATGTCGTAGCCGTCGCGGGCGAAGCGCTGGACCTCGCGGTGCACCTTGGTGACCAATGGACAGGTGGCGTCGATCGTGCGCAGGCTGCGCGTGGCGGCCTGCTGGTGCACTGCCGGGGACACGCCGTGCGCGGAGAAGACGACGACGGCACCCTCGGGTACCTCATCAGCCTCCTCGACGAAAACCACCCCGCGCTCCTGCAGGGTTTCCACCACGTGCCGGTTGTGCACGATCTCCTTGCGCACATACACCGGCGCGCCGTGGGTCTCCAACGCCTTTTCGACGGTGACCACGGCCCGATCGACCCCGGCGCAGTAGCCGCGGGGCTTGGCGAGCAGTACACGCTTGGTCATGTCCCTACCCTACGGGCGCGCGCCACGGCGCCGAAGGGACCGCTTGCCGGAGCCCGAGTAGGCAACGCCCCGGTCACTGCGGCAGTCTTGTCACCATGAGCCCAATGCCCTTACCCGTCCGTGTTGCGGCGGGCCTCATGGTCACCGCCGTGGAACGGGCCCGCAAGTTACCCGACCAAATCGCCGAGCTGCCCGTGACCGCAGCCAGCCGCGCCGTTCAGGCAGGCATGCGGCTGCAGCAGCGGATCACCGAACTGGCCATCAAGGGCGACGAAGTGTTCTCGCTGTTTCGACAGGTCGAGGACACCCCACCCTGGGCCAGGTTCGACGAGGACGACGAATCCCGTGGTCCAGACGCCGACACCGCTGCGACACCGGAGGTGGCGCGCAACGGCGCAGCGCCAGGCTCAGACACCGCGGGCAGCGCGGACGAGCCCCTGGCGCTGCCCGGCTACGACCAGCTGACCCTGGCCCAGCTGCGCGGCAGGCTGCGGGCGTTGTCCCTGACCGAGCTTGAGGCGCTGCTCGAACATGAACACACCCATCAGGACCGCGCCCCGTTCGTCACCATGCTGTCCAACCGGATCGTCACGGTTCGCGCCCATTGACTGCTCCGGTCACCACTCCGGAAGCACCATGGCCGGTCCGCACCGTTGCCCGCAAGATCGCGGACTGGATCGGGCGGTTGGGCACGGTGTGGGTGGAGGGACAGCTCACCCAGGTCAGCGCGCGGGCGGGCACCGGTACCGCATTTCTGACGCTGCGCGACCCGGCTGCTGACGTCTCCCTCACCCTGACCTGTCCGATCGGGCTGGTGCGCGATCGGCAGCCGCCGCTGGCCGAAGGCAGCCGGGTCGTGGTGCACGGCAAGCCGTCGCTGCACCTGGGCCGCGGCACGCTGAGCCTGCGAGTCGACGAGATCCGAGCGGTCGGCATCGGGGAGCTGCTGGCGCGGATAGAACGGCTCCGGCGGCAGCTTGGTGCCGAAGGACTCTTCGATTCCCGCCGTAAGCGCCCGCTGCCGGTGCTACCCAGCTGCGTCGGGCTGATCACCGGCCGGGCCAGCGCCGCCGAGCGCGACGTGCTCAGCAATGCCCAGGCGCGGTGGC
>JBQTGW010000041.1:0-5619 GCA_052390495.1 Pseudonocardiales bacterium | reverse complement strand
CGGATGGCGGTGGCGCTGGAAGCCCGCGACTTCGCGCTGGTCGTCAGCATCGCGGAGGGATTGCACCCCGAGCTGCTCCCCTCTGCCACCCGGCAGGCCGCCTACTGGGCTGATTACGGCCGGGCGCGACCGCACACCGATCGTGCTGTGCGGCACGGCGAACGCCGACGACGGCCTGGACGTCGGCGAGTTGGCCGAACGGGACTGCCCGGGGTGTGTGGACTGCTTCCGCTACTGCTCGGAGTGTGTGGCCAGCGCGGTGAGGTGGCTGCAGCGCACCGCGGCCGCGACCCGCTCGGGCGTGCTCGCAGCCCTGTAGACCCGGCCGGTCGCCGGTTGAGCGGGATCCCCCGCCCGGCTCCCGACGGCCGGTCGGCTTTGGGTGTGTAATTGCAATAATTTCGCGATAAGATCGTTTCTCTGCTCGGTCAGGATTTCGGCCGATGAAAAACGAACACCGCCAGCTCGCCCAGTCCCAGATAGCCATACGGGCGTCGCCCACCGGTACAGGACCACGCCGCCGCGATGCTGACCATCCCGACACCCAGCAGCCACCAGTGCCCGGCCAGCGCGACGGCCAGCGCCAGTAGTGCCCGGCCCTAGGGCGGGGTGTCGAGCGCGGCAGCCGCGCCCCAGCCGGCCAGCACCGGAGCGATCGCGTTCGGCAACGTGCGCGGGCGGGCTCCCTGCACCCACTGCGCCAGGCTCGCCACGGACGCAACCCTACGGCCGCCTCAAAAAGCCGGGACGTACCCCCGGGACGGACAGCCTGTCGGGATGATGAAGGGGCAGTGCGGTTCCTTGCTGTGCTATAGACCCAGAGCGGCACGATGCCGCCACGCCAGCGCGAGGCAGGCTGAGCCTGATTCGGCCATCGGCTCTGTCTCCAGCATCCGGCGCACCGACGCCTCGGTGAACGGAACACCCTCCATGGGGGTCCCACCGCCGACAGCAACGATCTCGCCTTCCTCGTTGTACCGCACCATCGAACCGAACAGCTCGGTGAACACGTCGTCGTCGATCACCATCACAGTCAGGATGCCGGCAGTGAGGGTAAGCGCATCCAAGCCGAGACCGAGAAAGAACACGGCTACCGAGCCATTTGCCCGGGCCGCCTGGAGCCGCTGGAACAACGGCCATTTCTCGTAGTCGATCGACTGGCTGCGGGTGCCGTCATGCTCCGGTTCGCCGAGCAGTTCCTCGGAGTACTCCCGCACTATGTTGCGCCACAGGTCGAAGTCATTGCGCCGATCCCACAGCGCCATGCTGGATGGTTCGAATTCCCCGGTGGGAATCACGCCATAGATACCACCGGCGGTGGCTACTTTTGTCGGGTCCCGCCAATGCAGCAGAAACGAGGGCTCGGCCGGATAGCGGCGCAATCGAATTGTCAACGTGGCGAACCCTGGGTTGACCGCGCGGCGGTGCAGGTCGAACGGGTCACCAACCAGCTCCCGGTACGGCAGCCGCCCACGCAGGCGTCCTGGAGAACTGGGCAGGCCCTCAGCCATGCACATCGCGGCCATCTCGTGCCCCAATGCCTCGCAGACATCAAGCCTGTCGAAATAGGATGCCAGCCCGAACTTCATCCGCCGCGCGGTCAAAGAGACGTCCAGCAAACGGTAGCTCGGGCTGTTCCAGAACAACGCAGGCGGGCTCAGGTGCCTGATTGCCGAGGTGTAGCGTTCGAACCGCAATCCGGCGGTGCGTAGCGGCCGGGTCGCCTCCGATTCCGGCTCAGACCCGTCCAGCTCCGCAGTCTGAGGTGTCTCATCGAGCCGTAACGCCAACGAGCCCAGTTCCACAGGCTCACCTGGCAACCACTCGGCAGGCGCAATCACCGCCGTTTGCGGCAGTCGGTACTCCACTGGGTAAAGTCGCGCCACCAGCGCCCCCAACTCACGGCGGTGCTGGTTGAGCCAGCGGCGCTCCTCGCGCCAGCGCAATCGGCTGGCCGCGATCTCCGGGCTGGCCTCGTCGCGAGAGCCCAACCTGAGGACGGACCCGGAGGACAGGCCGAGGTCTTCAGCGGCGACGCCCAGCCGGGTGACCATCTTGCGGCGCAGTTCCAGCGAGATCGGGCGCTGACCGGTCTCGATCTGGCTCAGGTGCTGCTGGGTAGTGCCCAGCACTCCGGCGACCTCGGTCTGGGTCCGCCCCGCCGCCGTCCGCCACGCCAGCAGAACCGACCCCGCATCATCAACAGCGGCGTCCTCATCCCGCCGCAACCAGCCATCCTCGGCGTCATTCTGCTGCTGTATCACAGGGTCACGGTAGCCGCTGCCAGTCCTGCGAGCTGCGGGATCAATCAAGCCACGTATAGGAGTTGGCGGGGTCGTCCAGCCATAGGGTGTGGTGGCTGTGTTCGACGGTGAGGCCGAAGCGTTCCCGCGCGGGTTGGCCGAGTCGTTGCCATTCGTCGTGTGCGTGCTCGATCGCGTCCCACAATCGTCGTGATCCGCCTTGGCGGACGGTGTGTGTACCGTTGTCGGTGGTGGTGTGGCAGGTCCATGATCCGTCTTGTTGCCCGAGCCAGGTTTCGGTGGGGCCGCCGTCGTCGGGGATGAAGGTCATGTGGTCCCACCCGCCGCCGGGCACGGTGAGCGTGGCGAAGAACTCGGCGGGGTGCGCATTGTCGATTAGCGGAGCCAACAACGGAGCGTTTTACAACCTCACGTTTTGCGACTCCGAACTGTGCGACCATCGTGGGCACTCCCGTGCCCAAAACGAGTCCCGCCGCCTTCGGTCAGGATGTGCCACAGTGTTAGCCGACCGGCGATCGGGCGTGCGTTGCGCGCTACAGGCCCAGGGCCGCACGGTGTTTCCAGGCCAAGGCGAGGCAGCCCCCACCCGACGCCGCCATCGGCTCAGTCTCCAGCATCCGGCGTACGGCCTCCTCGGTAAACGGGACACCCTCGGTGGGGGTGCCAGCACGAACGGCTATGACCTCGCCTTCCTCGTTGAGCCGCACCGCATTACCGAACACTTCGGTAAAAACATCGTCATCAATCACCGCAACGGTCAGAATCGAGGCGGTGAGGGTGCTCGGAACCAGGCCGAGACCCAGGCAGAACACTCCCATCGAACCATCGGCCCGAGCGGCCGAAAGGCGCTGGAACAGCGGCCACTTTTCGTAGTCGATCGACTCGCTACGGGTGCCGTCATGTTCCGGCTCACCGAGCAGTTCCTCGGAGTACTCCCGGACGATGTTGTGCCACAGGTCGAAGTCATTGCGGCGGTCCCACAATGCCACACCGGAGGGCTCGAATGTCCCCTGGGGAATGACACTGTAGATGCCGCCACCTCCGGCCACCTTCGCTGGATCACGCCAGTGCAGCAGGAACGACGGCTCGGCTGGGTAGCGACGCAGCCGGATCGTCAAGGTCCCGATCCCGGGGATGACCACTCGGCGGCGCAGGTCGAACGGATCACCGACCAACTCACGGAACGGCAGCCGTCCCCGCAAGTGTTTCGCTGATCTCGGCAACCCTTCAGCCATGCAGACAGCGGCCATCTCGTGGGCCAGTGCCTCAGACACATCGATCATATCGAAGTAGGAGGCCAGCCCGAACTCCAGCCGCCGCGCCGGCAGCGAGCCATCGAGCAACCGATAACCTGCGCCGCCCCTGAACAACCTCGGCGGGTTCAGATGTTTCATCACCGACGTGTAACGCTCGAAATAGGCACCGGCAATGCGTAGTGGCCGGATTGCTTCGGATTCCGGCTCCGACCCGTTTACCTGTAGCGTCTGTGGACCCTCATCCAGATGTAACCTTAGCGAGGAGAGCTCGACAGGCTCAGGTACCACCCATTCAGGGCGGGCGAGCAGACCAGTGTGCGGCAGCCGATACCCGGCTGGGTAAAGCTGCGCAGCCAGCGTCGCCAGCTCAGGTTGGTGCTGGCTGAGCCAGCGCCGCTCGGTGCGCCAGCGCAACCGGCCAGCAGCAATCTGCGGGTAGCGAGCGTCGTCAGGGGAGACCAGCTTGGGGGCGGTCCCAGAGGACAAACCCAGATCCTCGGCGGCGATGCCCAGTTCGGAGACCATTCGGCGGCGCAGTTCTAGCGAGACCGGGCGTTGCCCCGTCTCGATCTGGCTCAGGTGCTGCTGTGTGGTGCCCAGCAGCCCAGCCACGTCCGTCTGAGTCAACCCGGCCGCCGTGCGACAGGCCAGCACAACCGACCCGGCATCATCAACAACGGCGTCCCCGTCCCGCCGCAACCAGCCACGCTCGACCGCACTCCGCTGCATTGTCACCCGGTAACGGTAACCGGACCGGGCTTGCGAGCTGAGGGCATCGAACGCGCCGGTCAGGAGGCGCAGGGCGGCTCGTTGGGCGCCGTGAGCGCAATCGCCCAGGGCGCAGGAAGGTAGGTGCTGAACAGCGCCCCGTTGTCGAAAGCGATCCGGTAGACCCGGCCACCCGCGCGGTCGGCCACCACGAACTCGGTGACGGTTCCCTCGGTCCCCTGAGATATCTCGATATCCGGCACATCCCCGGGTGTGCGGCACCACATCGAGGTGGGCCCGAGCCACCGGGCGTGCCAGCCGACGTAGCTCTCGTGCGCCGGGGGCGGTGTAGTCACCCACCGCGTACGCAGCCCGCTGCGGTGCAACGCGGTGTCCACCCGGCGTCCCAGACTCCGCAGCCAGCGCCACGGCACGGGCCAGTCCACAGCTCAGTCACCTCCTGCACACTGCTCGGCGGTGATGTACTTCGGCCATCCAGTGTGCTCGTCCTCGAACGGGATACCCGCAGGGTCGGCCTCGGTGGCCGGACCCCTGCCCTCAACGTGCACTTTCGCCCGGTACCAGCCTCGATGGCACTTGGAGCGCACCGTCAACTGCAAACCGGTCGAGCCGGGAATGTTCTTAGTCGCGACGTGCGGGCCGTAGGAGTCGTACTCGTCGAAGGGTTTGTACTCCAACCACGCCTGAGTATAGAGCTCGACGGGCCGGGGGTCGCAGGCCACGGTCACCACATCCCGCACTTCATCAGCGTGAACGTAGACGCCCTGAAAAGACAGCGTGCACGCCTTCGGTAGTGGGGCACAACCCGAGGGTGAGGCCGTCTGCACGGCGGCAACCAGGACAGCAGCCGGGATGAGGGTGCGCATTGCCAGCCCTCCCTCGGAGCCCCAGGCATACTCGGACCCCACGAGCATTGCAAATACTCAGGGTAAGCGACTAACAACGCAACGCTGTACAACCTCCGGTTGTCGAGTCAGCCCACGCCCATCGTGCTACAGACCCAATGCGTCGCGATGCTTCCAGGCCAGACCGTCGGCCCTAGCCGCCTGGAGCCGCTGGAACAACGGCCACCGGCCGCGCAGCTGCTCTGCTGAGCCCTGCTGTGCGGGTCTCTGCTATAGCCCCCATACACTACAGTCCCGGTTTGTCGGAGAGTGACTGCGGTGAGACGAAAAGTGACGGGTTGCTCTCCTGGTTCGGTGTGGGCCGACCAGCCTTCGGTCACTCGATGTCACGGTCGGGATGATCTGCCCCGCGTTTTTCGGACCAAGTGAATTTGGTCTTTCTACGCTGCTTCCTGCGTCTTGTTCCACTCGTCGAGGACTTCCCGTGGGGTCCTGTAGCCAAGGCTTGAGTGGAGCCGGTTCTCA
>JBQTGW010000040.1:0-5177 GCA_052390495.1 Pseudonocardiales bacterium | reverse complement strand
CACGCCAACTAGTCGCCAAAATCCTCGCCAGCCTATGACACCAAGGGACGCTGCGGGTGCCTGGTTCGAGGTGTGGTACCCAGCGCCTGTCGCTACGACCGTTTGAGCGCAATGGTCGATGCGTCATCGCGTGATACCGCCGCTGGGTAAGGGCCAGGTTGGCGTGTGGGATGGTTCGTCGAGCCGGATTGTCTGGCTGTGTCCGTTGATGGTGAGTCGGTAGCGTTCGCGGTGGGGTCTGCCCCAGGTGTGCCACTGGTGATGCAGGTGTTCGACTTCGCTCCAGAGGGCGCGGGGGCCGGTCTCGGTGACGAGGAAGCCACCGTTGTCGGTGCGGTCCAGGCGGGCGGTGGACCCGGCGCCATCGGAGATGGTGAGGTCTTCGAACGCGGGTCCGTGCTGGCCGGTGGCGACCTCGGGTAGGGCGATGGTCAGCAGGAACCGTAGGTGATCTTCGTAGAAAGTCTGGAACGGCCCCAGGTCAGTGCAGCGGGGATCGCGCTGGGTGCGCTGTGGCCGAGGGCCGTGGGACGGTGTGACGGGCTGATCCGTTGGGGTGATGTCGCGCAGGGGCATGAAGAACCCGCCGGGGGTGAGGAACCGGCCGTCGGCGCGATCGGGGCCGGTGACCTCGAGTGCGATCAGGCCGGTGGCCAGGGGGGCGACGATCCGGGCGCCAGGCGCGGTTTGGGCCAGCCAAGCGGCCGGTATCCGCTGGACGGCGCAGGTGGCGAGGATGGCGTCATACGGCGCGTGGGGCGGATACCCGTGTGCTCCGTTGCCGGTGACCATGGTCGGGGTGTAACCGAGGTGGCCGAGACGGGTTCGGGCGTCGGTGCTCAGGTCGGGGTCGATGTCGACAGTGGTGACCTTGGTTGAGCCGAGGCGTGCGCAGAGCAGGGCGGCGGTGTAGCCGGTGCCGGTGCCGACGTGCAGGACGGTGTCGCCGGGGTTGATGCGCAGGGCGGTGAGCATCTTGGCGATCAGGCCGGGCATGGTGCCCGAGGACGTCACGTCGGTCGGGGTGATCTGGGTGACCAAGGTCTTGTTCGAGTAGACCGCTTCCAGCCAGGTCGCCGCGTCACCGGGGTTGGCGCTGTCGATGACCACGCGGTCGGTGGTGCGGTAGAAGCGGGGCACGAGAGCGTGGCGGGGTACAACGGTAAATGCTCGGCGCCACGCCTCGTCAGTGACCGCGCCGGACTCGACCAGCCCAGTGACCATGCGTTCGCGTAGTGCCCGGGTACGTTCGGTGTCGGGTGTGGACACGCTCATCGGCTGGGTCCTTCGGTGAGTAGCTCGGCGATCGCCGCGGTGATGAGGTGGCGGGTGGGTGTGATCCACGCCCACTGTCCATTGGGGTTGAGTTCGAGGAAGATCCATTCACCGTTGGGTGTGACGATGAAGTCCAGTGCCCCGTAGAGCAGGTCGGCGTGTCGCAGGAGTGCGGTGACGCCACGGCGAATCTCGTGGGGCACAGGACAGGGGCGCAGGTCGCTGACCGCGTCGCGGTCATGTCGCCAGTCCAGATGCGCGTCCTTGGGCTGGTGGATCTCGGTGGCGAACATGCGTTGTCCGGCCACGGTCAGCCGAATGTGCCAGGCGCTGGGAATACGCTGCTGGAACAGGTGAGCGGTAGTGCGGATGGACTCCTCGCGCCACCGCTGGGGTGGAACGGTCGCGGTGTAGGTCAGACCCATCAGGCGACCGTGCTCATCCCGGGGCATCCGCGCGTAGAGAGGTTTGGTCACGACGTCACCACCGACAGACTCGGCGAAGGTGGCCACCGCGTCGGGGTCGTTGCTGACCAGGGTCGCAGGGACAGTCAGACCACAGGTATCGGCCCAGGCCAGTTGCCGGGGCTTGTACTCGGCACTGGCCACGGCCCGGGGGTGGTTGACCCAGCGAGCGGGCAGGGACTCCAGGACACCCCAGAAACCGTATCTGGCCTGGCCTTCACACCAGGACAGGTACAGATCGGGAATCTCGGGAGAGAACACGAAACGACCCGGTCGCCGATAGTAAATGGCCGTGACGTCATCGAGATCGATGTCATTGAACGTGACCCTCCAAGGGCCGCCCGGCTTGATCGTCGCCGAGGCGGCGAGCAGGACCGGGAAGTCCGCGGAGTCGACGCGAGCCACAGGGACGCCCGCCGTGCTGAGGTGTTGGATCACGTAGTCAGCTGTGGGGTCCACGGGTGCTGTCAGCACCAGCACCCGTGGTCGCCTAGGGGCATCAGTGCCCATCAGTCGTAGAGCGGGTCGGTGTCCAGACCGGTGATCGAGTCTTCCCCGTCGGTGTTGGTCTGGGAGGAGCTGTTCATCTCAGGATCCAGCCCCACCAGTTCGCACAAGGGGCGTCCATTGAACATCGCGATATGGCGTTGCTGATCCAGTACAGCCCCGGCCAGAGGGATTGGTACTGGCTGTGGTGGGACGGATTCCATGAATGTCAGCCCGAACGGTTGAACAGTAGTCATCGCCTCGTCCTACTCCTTCTCGCAGCCAATCTCTCATCATGCTGCTCTGCCAAGTCCCGGAAAGCCGCTGGCGACGCCGCGGCTGTTGGTACGCGGGCCACCTACGGCGCTCGGCGCTGGCGCCGGACAGCACATGGGCGGGTACCGCCGACTCTCAGTGTCATGCCAGGCCGTATGTGGTGAGGCGGTCGTCGAGTTCGCGGACGGCGTTAGTACCGTGCCAGGGCTGCAACTGGGCACGGGCTTGCTGCAATCGTTCGGTCAGCCGGGCCGAACTGTTTCCCACAGCGAGCTCGCCGGCGTCACCGAGCAGACGGGCCGCCTCGTCGATCTCCTCGCACTGCAGATACGCCGTCCCGAGGACTACGGTCAAGAAAGCCATGTTCCGGACGGCTGAGGGGTCCAGGTTCCCCAGCGTCTGCTGGACATAGTCAACCGCCCGCTGGGGATCATGTAACTCGAGATGGCACAAACCACGAATCCCGATGTGTGTCGCCTCGTCAGGAAAAGAAATGACAGATCCCACAGAATGGTCACCGGCCGCCGGGAGCGCGGCGTGGGCGGCGTCGAGGGCGGTCAAGCAGGCGTCGCGTTGCCTATCGGCGGCATAGGCCCGCGCGGCCACGTCGAAGGTGTAGGCCCGCAACCCCCGGTCACCGCTGCGGCCAGCCCACTGCTGAGCCGCGACAGCGTGGTCGATGCCGGTGCGCGGCATGCCCCGCCAGGTAGCCAGATGACTCATCTCGCACAACACGAACGCTCCCCGTTCGATGTTCTGCGCCTCGTGTGCCCGGGCCCGGGCGTCCTCGTAGTAGTAACCCGCATCGTCGAACTGGTTCAGATCGAATGAGAGCCACCCGGCCTGGCGAGAGGACTCACTCACGACCGAGAGCAACCGGGGCCGCAGCTCAGCCGGGCACTGCGGCAGCAACGAACGAGCCAGCCGGCGCTGGGCGAGCACGGTATCGAGAGCGGCGTGCGGACCGAGGGCATGATCCTGCCGCTGGCAGCGCCCCAGTACGGCTTCGATGTGCTCGATGGTCCGGGTATCGACCCGGCTCGAACCGCTGAGCACCGAGACCAGGCGGTCGTGCTCGTCCCCGTCGAGGGTTGCCGCGGTGGATGCGGTGAGGGCCACCCGGTAGAGGAAGTGCAGTGCGTCGCGACGGTCCATGGTGTGCGCCCAACGTCGGAAGACCTGAACGAACTCATGGTACGCACGGTCCCGCTCCCGGGGCGTGACCAGCGAGGACGCCAGGGCTTCCAGGCAACGCAGCAGTACCACCGCGATCTGCTCCGGCAGCGCCAGCGCGGTCAACGCCGTCACCGCCGAGGCCAGCGCCTGGTCGGGCAGCACCAACCCGGCAGTACTGGATATCTCAGGACGACTATCCCGCGATATCTCAGGACGACCGTTCGGCGATGTCTCGGAACAGCCGTTCGGCGATGTCTGGGAACAGCCGTTCGGCGCCGCCGTGGCCGGCTCGCCCGGACTCGCCGGCTCCGGAAGTGCGGTGACCTCCACCACGGGAGGTTCGGTGAGCTCGAACAGGTCCCGGGCGCAGTAGCCGGGGAACAGGACTTCCAGCACGGTGCAGTGCTCGGGGTGCGGCAGCCCGGCCAGCTCACCGCAGATCCACCGGTGGAACTGGCGCACCACCGGGTAGCCACCCACCAGCCTCGGGTCGATCGTCGCGGCCGCGAGATCGTAAGCCCGGCAGAACTCCTGGTAGTTGTGCAGGCACCGGCGCCGCAGCAACTCCCGCAGCAGCGTCGACCCCACGACATCCTCCGGCGGCAGGCAGGGCTGGAACAACTCCGCGGCCGTCCACCCCGGCAGCATCGCCTCCAGCACCGCACAGTGATCGGGATAGGGCAGCTGTTTGACCCGCCCGGCCACCCACCGGAACAACGTCGCCCTGCTCGGGCAGGTCCCAGCCAGGTCCTGGTCCACCCCCCGGGCGGCCTTCTGATAAGCCCGCCTGAACATCCCGTAATGCTGCCAATGACGCTCCCGCAACAACGCCTTCAGCATCGTCGAACCAGACGACACCCCCCACGACACCCCCGGGACACGGTCACCGCTTTCTCGTGCTGGCTGAACCATTCCCTCTCCTCGAACACCTCTCCCAGGGACACCGACCGCGCGAAGCATAACCACCCGATCACGAAAAACTCCCCGAACCCACAACCCGCACCCGGCATGACACAACCACGAGACAGGATGAAACCACCATGAACAACCAGCTTGAAACACTCCGCTCAAAGTGCGCCGAATCAGGACGCTCCGACAGCGACACGACATCAGGCAGCAGCGGCGGGACACACACCACGTTCTCGTTGTGCGAGCGGCGCAGCGAAAAGGACAACTGCACCGCCACCACCTCATCCGCATCGACTCATCGGGTTCTGCGGTGCAGGTCGCGGCCAGCCGGGCGCGGTCGGCACCGTCGAGCAGGTGGGCGAACCGTGCCGCCATGCTGGTGGGGGTGCGTGGCGCGATCACACTGTCGTGATCCCGCTTGATCGCCACCGAATCGTCGGCGTGGCAGGCGACCTCCAGCGGTGTTGCCTCGGAAGCGAACAAGTGCCGCGGCACTGTCCGGAAGGCCCGCTCCACCACCGACGAAGTGATCATGCCGTCCGAGCGAAGCTGATCCGTCAAGGCATTACGGATCTCTACCGCCCGGCCGGA
>JBQTGW010000039.1:0-2021 GCA_052390495.1 Pseudonocardiales bacterium | reverse complement strand
GCGCAGGGTGGTGGAGACCCCGCTGACTGACAGCGAGCTCGCCGAGCTGCGAAAGGCCGCCGAGGCCGTCCGGGCCAAGCAGTCCGACGTGCAGCACCTGTGAGCGTGGCTGCGCCCTGTGAGTGGCAATCGTCGCTATAACCACCATCGCCACTCACAGGCGACCGAAGGGAGCACGCTAACCATGGACGCCGACGCTCGACGCCACCGCATCGTCGACACGCTGGTCGGCGCCTTCGCCGATCTCATGGCGGCCGATCCGGCGGCTTTCCGGACCAAGTTCCGCAAAATGGCCGCCGACCCGTTCGCCTTCTACCGAGGCAGCACCTGCCTGTTCTACGCCGACGTGGTCACGCTGGACGACCCGTGGGCCGATGAGCGCACCAGTCGGGTCTGGATCCAGGGTGACCTGCACGCGGAGAACTTCGGCACCTACATGGACGGCAACGGGGTGCTGATCTTCGACGTGAACGACTTCGACGAGGCATACCTGGGGCACTTCACCTGGGATCTGCAACGGATGGCGGCGAGCGTCGCGCTGCTCGGCTGGCGCAAGGCGCTGTCGGACACGAACATCGACGCCCTGGTCGCGACCTACGTCCGGGCCTATGTGGACCAGGTGCGGCAGTTCCTCGACGTCGACGACGACAGCGACTTCTCACTGCGCCTGGACACCACCGAGGGAGTAATCCACCAGGTGCTGCAGTTGGCCCGGCTGCGTACTCGCTTCGAACTGCTCGAGTCGATCACCGAGGCCGAGGGCTTCGACCGCCGGTTCCGGGATGGGCCGGGGGTACGGCGACTGGATGACACCGAGCGCGGCGCCGTATCCGCGGCGTTCGAGCACTACCTGGACACCATCCCGGAGAACAAGAAGTTCCACGGCGCGGCCGGGTTATATGAGCCACGACCACAGCACGCAACTCCTCGGTCCGCACGACGAACACCCGCGCGGTGCCATCGCCGCTGGCGGTGGCGACCCAGGCCCCATCCGGAAACGATGATTCGGTCCGGATAGCGTGCTGCGCCAAGCGGTGTCACGCTTCCTGGGCGATCCCGGTGTCCTCTGCAGCGAATCTGTCGGGGCCGTGCGGGCTCGGCTGGCCCGGCGGGCGGGGCGGTATCCAGGCAAGCCTCAACTAGGACGGTTAAGTTCTCGAGTCGGGTGGGAGAGGTCTCGCCGTCGGGTGTATTCTCATTCGGCGTTCTGTAGTCCGCAACGTATCGCAGGGAAGGATTGATCACGATGGCGAGACATAGTAATCCAGCCTCCGACAATGGTCGCCCCGACAATGCCCACTACGACCCATAGCAAGACGAAAGATGTCCAGGATGCCGGGAGCGGCAAACACAGTGATGAGGACACCGGTGACGAGGACAGCGGCGCGGACACAGGTGACCAGGACGTGAAATGATCGCGGGACACCGGGATTTGACAGCCCGAGTGAGTGACTATCTCACCGGCCAGTGGAAAGCCGGGTTCGACGCGACACCACGCCACCTGTTCGTCCCTGATCAGGCGCTGGTGTCGGTCAACGGTCAGAAGGTACCCATCGACCGCCGATCCGACCCGGACGCCTGGATCAACGCCGTATACCAGGATGTCGCCATCATCACCCAGGTCGACGATGGGACCAACCATGGGTCTGGCCTGCACACCTCATCGTGCTCCATGCCTCAAGTAGTGCTGTCGATGCTCACCGCGCTGGACGTTTCCGACGGGAACCGCGTTTTGGAAATCGGTACCGGCACCGGCTACAACGCCGCCCTGCTGGCCCACCGGCTGGGCTCGGAGAATGTGACCAGCGTGGAGATCGACCCTGACATCGCCGCACAGGCACGAACCAACCTGGCGAAGGTGAACCGTCCAGTCACCGTCGTCACCGGCGATGGTGTGGCGGGCTATCCGGCCGGTGCGCCCTTCGATCGGATCATCTCCACCGCCTCGACGCTGGCTGGCCAGATGCCCTACGCATGGGTGCAGCAAACCACCCCGGGCGGGGTGATCCTGACTCCGTGGG
>JBQTGW010000038.1:0-10656 GCA_052390495.1 Pseudonocardiales bacterium | reverse complement strand
CCAGGCGCATCAGCTCCCAGAGTGGGACGCCGAGCGCGGCGGCTATCCCCTTCCAGTGCGAGTGCCGTTCCAGAGGAGCTAAACCTCGCTCGACCCGGGACAGGTACCCCGCGGTGATACCCGCCAGACCGGCGACCACCTCCAACGTCAGATCCCGCTTGAGCCGGATCTTGCGCAGCTGCTCCCCCACGGACTTCGCCTCACCGGCATCCACGGTGTCTGCCTCCTCACCACTCGGTCCGGCGACCCTGATGCCGCCGTGAGCTCAACACGCGAGTCGGATGATCTTCTGGCGTGGCTGAGCGTGGGTTGATCATGCTCAGGCCGAATCCTACCCTGACCTGCGAAGTGAGACCTGGTGCCAGGTTGACCGCCCAGCTCACGGGCAGGCTCCCCGCGGAGTCGGCTTTGGTGATCGTCACCGCCGCCATGGCATGCTGATCGACGTGGGGCGTGCGAAGCCAGCGGCACGAGCGGGCCGGTGCCTGTTCGGGTTGGTGCTGCTCCTTGCCGTGAGCTGCACCGGGGACAGCGCACCCACGGTGGTTCAGGCGGACTACGGTGCAGCGGGCTTCCCACGGACTGCGGTGTGCTTCCTTGCGCACACCGAGCTGCCCGCTGCCGAGATGCTGGCCCGGTACGACGTGGTCGTCATCGACCACGAGTGGGCGCACCGCAAACCCGCCAGCTTCTTCGCACAGCTGCGCGCGGTCAACCCGCAGGTGAAGATCCTCGCCTACGTGGACCTCGTCGACTATCCGCCTGAGCTCGGCACGCGGAACTTCTGGGCGAACAGCTTCAGGCTGTGGCAGTTCGAGGACAGCTCGACGAGCCGATTCCCCGCGCAGTGGCTGGCCAGGGGCAGTGATGGCACCACGGTCAGCGAATACCCCGACACGCTGATGACCAACCTCACCGATCGTGCCCCCGAGGTGAACGGCCAGCGTTTCACCGAGTACGCCGCCGACTGGGTCGTCGAGCAGGTGTGGTCCGCTGGGGTATGGGACGGGGTTTTCCTCGACGTGTGGGGCGATCGAATCTTCACGGCGACCAGGGACCGCTGGGATATCGACGCCGACGGTACCGACGAGCCGGACTCGGTGATCTACGGCCTGGGCAACCCGTGGGAACGGGGGATCGACGAGGCCGAGCGGATCATACGTGAGCGCATGCCGGAGGCGATCCTCGTCGCCAACGGGGACCGCACTCTTCGCGCCGGGCAGCTGGACGGGCGGGTATGGGAGAGCTTCGGAGATCCGACGCGGCAACGGGACCTGCTCGATGATCTGGAGTCCTATGTGGACCTGTCCGCATCGGGGGACCACCGCCAGCCCGGCCTGGCGATCACCATCAACCAGCAGGTGGAACGTGGCGAGCTGAGCACCGAGGACTTCCGCCGGGCGCGCTGGTTCCTCAGTGCCACCCTGCTGCAGAACGGGTACTGGGCCGGGATGGGTGCGGACTACGGGCAGCTTGTGTACTACGACGAGCTCTTCGGCGGTGGACGAGGCCGCGGTTATCTCGGGAACCCGGTCGTGTCGAACCCGACCTGGCCGCAGCTGCAGGGCAGGTTCGCGGGCGGCATCGGCCGGGTCGAGGACGGCCTCTATCGACGAGACTTCGAGCACGGCATCGTCCTGCACAACGCTGCGGACCAGCCGCGCACCGTCACGCTGGAGCGCCCGTATCGCCGGATCAGCGGCACTGTGGACCCACGCACGAACGACGGCACACTGGCGCGAACCGTCACCGTCCCCGCCCAGGATGGTCTGGTGCTGCTGCGCGAGTAGCCATCCATGCCAGGGTCCGCCGCAGGCCCTCGGTGAGGTCCGTCGAAGGCGGCAGTCCGAGTTCGCGCCGGGCCCGCGTCACATCCAGGCAGCTGCGACGCACCTCACCGGGCCTGGCGGGAGCGAACTGGGGCGTGAACTCCCGCGGCTCGACGCCCCCGGCGTGCGCCACTGCTTGGGCCAGCTCCAGCACGCTCACCTCGATACCGGTGCCGACGTTGTACTCACGATGGACCGGGCCGGACGCGCGTGCCGCCGCCAGGTTGGCTGCCGCGATGTCGGCAACGAACACGAAGTCGCGGGTCTGGTAGCCGTCGCCGTGGATGGTCGGACGCCCCCCGGTGAGGATGCGGTCGCAGAAGATGGCGACGACGCCCGCGTCGCCCTTGGGGTCCTGCCGCGGGCCGTAGACGTTGCCGTAGCGCAGGGTCAGCACGTCGAGTGCCCAGCTGGCGTCGAACCATCGGGCGTATCGCTCAACACTGTGCTTGCTCAGGCCGTAGGGCGAAAGTGGTTCGGGCGGTACTGACTCCGGGGTGGGGATGATGCTCGCCTCCCCGTAGATCGCCCCTCCGGTGGAGGTGTTGACCACCCGCCGGACGCCCGCCTCGTGGGCAGCGGCGAAAACGTTGATCGAGCCGAGCACGTTGACGCTCGCATCCCGCGCGGGGTCTGCCATCGAGGCCCGCACGTCGATCTGCGCAGCCAGGTGGAATACGAACTCCGGCCCGAATCTGGCGAACCTCTCGGTGAGCGCGGGACCGTTGCGGATATCCAGTTCGACGAGCTCCGCGCCGTCGCACAGGGCGCCCGCGAGGTTGGTGGCGCTGCCTCGGCTGAGGTCGTCGATGGCCAGCACCTGGTGCCCGCCTGCGAGCAGTGCATCGACGATGTGCGACCCGATAAACCCCGCCCCGCCGGTCACCACCGCCCGCATCCCGCAGAGGTTAACTGATGCTGGACTGCGATAAAGTACCCGACCCGATGGTTCGGAGGCCGAAGACGATGACTGCCAGCGGGCGAGCACTGGTCGTGTTGGGCTGGCACAACGTGGAAGGCACGTGGTGTTTCCCGTCCGCCTCCGGTGCCGGGTTGCGCGGACTGGAGTGGCAGTTTCGAGTGCTCCGACGTTCGACGAACGTCGTTCCGCTCGGCTGGGCACTGCGAACGATGAGCGCGGGTCGGCCGCTGCCACCGCGAGCGGTAGCCATCACGTTCGATGATGGCTACCGCGACAATCTCACGCTGGCGGCACCCCTGCTGCGCAGGCTGGGATTGCCTGCGACCTGCTTCCTGGTTCCCGGCCTGCTTTCCCGCGAGGTGACGCCGTGGTGGGAGCGGTTGGCGTGGGCGTTCGCGAACTCGAACCGGGATCGCATCGTCTGGGAAGACCGATCGGTGTGGCTGGGTACGAGTACAGCGAGCAGGCGCACCGCCTCGACAATGCTCACGGCACAGCTCAAGCGCCGGGATCGGCGGCAGCGGGATGCTGCGGTCGATGACCTCGTCAGCCTGCTCTCACCAGCTGGTGAGTATTGCGTCGACGACCATTTTCTCGACTGGGAAGGCGCGCGGAAATTGCGAGCGACGATGGAGATCGGATCGCACTCGATGCATCACGCCATCCTGGCGCGGGAAAGTGTGGGAGCTCAACGCGAGGATCTAGTGACCTCCCGGCAAAAGCTGGCTGATGAGCTAAGCGAGGGCATCGAGCTGCTGGCGTATCCCAACGGGGGTGAACACGACTACGACGAGGACACCGTGGCGGCCGTGGAATCAGCCGGTTACGCGTACGCGATCACCACTCGGCGTGGTCGCAACACCGCGGCCACCCCGCCGTACGAGGTGCGCCGGTGGGTGATGTCGCCCGAGCGCGGACCGTTCGAGCTCGGCAAGATCGTGCGGGACGGGTGGCGGGAGAACCGGGGCCGCCTCGGCTGAGGGCGGTGTCAGTCAGATTGGGCGCGGCCGGATTGGGGGATGTCCCGGATTCGGGGGGATGCCGGATTGGGGATCGCCGGATTGGGGATTTCAGTGCGACCGAGTAGCCGGTCATAGCAGCTGATCAGGTTTCGCCGGGAGATCGCCCAGGAGAGATCGGTCTCCACCCGGGATCGTCCGAGTGCGCCCATCCGGGCGCGCAGGCAGGGATCGCGCAGCAGCATGTCCAGCAGTTTCGCGAACGCGGCCTCGTCGTTGGCTGGGGCATACACGGCGGCTTCGCCTGCCGAGACTCTCGCCTCGGTGAGATCGAAGGAGACGATCGGCTTGCCCATCGCCATGTACTCCACCACCTTGTTCATCGTGGAGACGTCGTTCAGCGGATTGTGGGGGTCCGGGGACAGGCATACGTCGGCAGTCGAGAGGCAGCGTTGCACGAACTCATCCGGGACCCGGCCGGTGAACTCGACGCAGTCACCCAGGCTGAGGCGCTCCGATAGCGCCACCATCTCGTCGAAGATGTCGCCCGCGCCCATAAAGATACTGTGCAGGTCGTCGCGGCCGATCTCGTGTCGCACATGGGCCAGGGCGCGCAGGGCGTAGTCCACACCGTCCTGAGGTCCCATCACGCCCAGGTACACGGCCAGATGGGCCTTGCCCCGGCGCAGCTGTGGATCGGGATCGCGCCGCACGAACTGAGCCAGGTCCGGTGCGCTGCGGACCACCGTCACCCGCTCCGGCGCCACCTTGCCCCGCTTGATGGCGACCCGTCGGTAGCTCTCGTTCGTGGAGATCACGGCGTCGGCGAAAGCGAAGGTGATCCGCTCGAGCAGGACCGACGCCCGGTAGAGCAGTGGACCGCGGTCCGGGAAGCGGGACAGGAACAGCTCCGGGACGAGGTCGTGGTGGTCGAAGATGAACCGCGCACCGCGGATCTTGAGCGCCACGGCAACGAGAAACAGCAGGTCAGGGGGGTTGCAGGCGTGCACAATGTGGACCGGTCCCTCCCGGCGCACGCGCAATGCCAGGCGCAGCGTGTGCCACAGCGCCAAGCTGTACTCCCGCAGGTAGCCCGCGGGCCCGCCGGTGGCCGCCCGCAGCGGGTAGCGCAGGATGCGGACCCCGTCGACGGTTTCCGTGGGCTCGGTGTCCTGGGTGGTCCCCATCGGGCAGATCACGACGACGTCGTAACCTGCCGCCACGAGCGCCTGGCTCTCCTGCCAGATGCGGCGGTCGAAGGGGACTGACAGGTTCTCGACCATGATCAGTACTCGCCGGGCGTGCTGCTGTCCAGCAGCCTTGCCCCCAGTGCGGTTTCTCATAGTGGTGTGCCCCCTTGGGGTCCGGTCACCAGCGCGGTCAGCAGGTCCTGGAATGCCTCGGTAGTCGTCTCGATCCGGTAGTCGCGTTCGGCCCGTGACCGGCCACGGGTGCCGTGGCGGGTCCGCAGTGCCGGGTCGGCGGCCAGGCGTGCGATCCGGTCGGCGAGCGCGCCTGCGTCACCGACCGGAACCAGGAAGCCTTCGTCTCCGTCGGTGATCATGTCCCGGATGGCGCCGCAGTCAGTGGCGACGACCGGGACGCCCGCGGCCATCGATTCGATCACGGTGATCGGTGCACCCTCGTGTACCGAGGACAGGCACGACACGTCGAAACCGGGCAGCAGCAGATCAACATCGCGTCGAAGGCCGGTGAAGTGCACCCGGTCGACGATGCCGAGTTCGTCTGTCATGGCTGCCAGCTCCGCTGCGCGCTCGCCGTCGCCGACCACGACAAGCCGCAACCGGGGATGGGTAGGTGCCAGCTGCGCGATCGCCTGAAACAGCACGTGGTGCGCTTTTTGCGCGGACAGCCGCGCCACGATGCCGACCACGAAGTCCGCTGGGTCCAGGCCCAGCATGGCCCGCGCCTGGGCCCGGTCGCCCGGTGTCGGTATCGGCGGGAGTGGAATGCCGCTGCGGATGACGACCTCCCGGATCCGTCGCCAGGGGAACCGCCCCACCCCTTCCTCGCGATGCAGGTAGTCCCCCTGGCTCGGCGCCAGCAGGATGAGTGCGCTGGACAGGAACAGGGTCTCGACGTCGTGGCGCGGCAGGCAGCGCTGGCCGACGGACTTCAGGTCCATGTCGTGGGCGGCGACCAGGTTGGCGGGCACCCGGGCCAGCCGGGCCGCCACCCGGCCGAGCGTGAGCGCCGCTCGTTGGTGGTGGTTCACCAGTACGGCGTCGGTGCCGTGTTGCCGGAAGTAGCGGGCCAGGCGAAGCACGCGGGCAGGCGTGCGCGGGGTGAATCGCCCGGTGCGGTCGAGTACGTCGACGGGAACCCCTGCCGCGCGGAACTCCGCGGCGAGTGGCCCGGCCGCGCGCAGGCAGACCACCCGCGCCACCACCACCGCCGGGTCGAGCTGGCGCAGTAGGTGCAGCAGCAGGACCTCCGCGCCCCCGACGGTGATCACGTCGAGGACCACGGTGAGGTGGATCGGACGCGCCGGGACCCGCCCGGCGGTCTCCTCGATCGCCCGCTGCGCATTGCGGAGCGAGCAGTCGAGGCTGAACTCGGACTCCAGCCGCTCGCGGGCCGCCCGGCCCATCTTGCCGGCCAGCTCCCGATCACGCAGCAGGCGCAGATACGCCTGCGCCAGTGCGCGCGGGTCGCGCGGTGGCACCAGATGCCCCGTGACGGCTTCGTTGATGATGTCCGGGATCCCCCCGACGGCGGTGCACACGGCGGGCCGGCTGGCCGCCATGGCTTCCAAGAGCGCCATCGGGGCGCACTCGGTCCACGAGCTCAACGTGAAGACGTCCATGACCTGCAGGAGTGCTCCGACGTCCGAGCGCGAGCCGGTGAAGACCACCCGGTCGCAGATCCCGAGGTCGGTCGCGAGCTGTTCCAGTTCGCGGCGCGCCTGCCCGTCGCCGACTACGAGGAACCGGGTCTGCGGAAGCTCGTCGATCACCAGGCGGGCGGCCTGCAGCAGGGTCTGATGGTCCTTCTCCGGGCGCAGCGCCGCGACGATCCCGACCACCGGGTCGTCCGGGCCGATCCCGAGTGACGCTGCGACCGCGGGGTCTCGGGGCCCTGGCCGACCTGCCGGGCACAGGTCATGCGGGTCAGCGCCATTGGGGATGATGCGGATCTTGTCCGCCGGGTACCCCAGCTCGCCGGTGAGGTAGGGCAGCTGACCGTGCGCGACGCCGTAGTAGGCGCTGGTGAACGGATCCAGCAGGCGGTCGCTCAGCCGCCGTACCCGGCCGCGCGGCACCAGGTCGCCGTAGTGGTGCACCCAGACCACCGACCGTGGTACCCGGGTGAGGATGGCTGCGATCCGCCCGAGCAGCTCCGCGTTGTACCCCCGCGCGATGACCATGTCGGGCCTGCTCCGCCGCAGGTGGACGATCAGTTCGACCAATGCGATGAGGAACTCCCGCTTACTGCGGCCCAGTGCGCGGGCCGGGACATTCCCCGCCGCGAGCGCGCCGAAGAGCTCCCCCTGCTGGCCGATACACAGTGCGGCGGGCGCGAACCGGGTCCGGTCCAGGGCCGGGAGCAAGGTGGCGACATGCCGCTCGGCCCCGCCCACGCTGAGGTCCGGGACCAGGTACAGCACCCGCAGTGGCCCGCAGCGGCGCACCCGGCGGCGTAGCAGGCTCATGCCGGCACCTGGCCGGTCATGCGCACCCGCTCGGCACAGCCCACCGCGACGCCGGCCAGTAGCAGGACGAGCCCGTTGGAGAACTCGAAGAAGCGCAGCTCCACGGTGGCTCCGATGGCCAGCCAGGACAGCACCGCGAGGAGCGCCACGACGGCCAGGCCACGGCCGCAGATCCCGTCGGGGGGTAGCACGCGGACCGCGTGGACCAGCCGCCAGAGCACCAGTGCGAGCACCGTCAGCCACAGCACCAGCCCCACCAGGCCGAGTTCGGCGGCGATGCCGAGCTCATTGTGGTGCGACGAGATGCCGTACCCGCGTTCCCAGTCGATCCCCGGAGACCACTGTTTGTGGTGGTAGGTGTTGAGCTGGTTGAACCGTCCGATTCCCCATCCGGCGACCGGCTTCTCCCCGACCGCCCAGATCGACGTGGCTGCGGTGTTCAGCCGGTCGTCTATCTCGCTGACGGAGCCGACCCCACCCCGGGCCCGGTCGTCGCTGGTGAACGTCGACCACCCGGCACCGATTGCCAGGCAGACCGCCACGAGGGTGGCGACGAAGCCGGCTCGGAAGTTGCGGGCCCACAGCGAACCAGCGACCAGCACGAGCCCGAAGACCAGCCAGACGGCGCGAGTGTGGGTCAGGTAGAGCGCGGGAATCGACGCTACGGCGACGGCGGCTGCGAGCACCCTGCGCCACGTCGGCTCGCTCACCTGACTGGCCAGAAACAGCGCGATAACGAAGCCGAGAACGAGCAACAGCCCATTTTGGACCGGCTGGTCCAACACCCCGGCCGCGCGGCCGGGCCAGAGCGGGCCTTCGACGATATAGCGCGGCCACACCAGCGCGGTCGGCCCGGTGAACTGCGCGACGCTCACCGCGGCCGAGTAGCCGGCCAGCGCCAGGACGATCCACAGCAGCCGCCGCACCGACGACTCCCGATCAAAGACGAAACGCCCCACGACATAGAGGACGAACGGGAGCAACGTGCCGGTGAGGATGAAACGCCACACCGTGAAGTTCTCGCCGGTGCTCGGCACGGTCGCGGGGTAGGTGTGTGGCATGATCGCCGAGACGATGTTCCAGGTGAGGTAGAGGACCATCACGGCCTCTACGGCGCCCAGGCGCGGCAACTCGTTCACCCGCCGCGCGATAGCGAGGACCGCGGCGCCGATCACGCCCACGAAGGCGAGCACGAACGGGTCGATGGGCAGGCCGACTTGCGGCAGGGCGAGCCGCAGAAAGGTGGCGACGAGGAGCAGGGCCACCGCAAAGGTCGGGCTGCCGAGTCCGGCGAACACCAGCGCCGTGCCTACCGCCAGGACGATGATCGCCAGCCCGACGTCGGCCGGACTGGTGATCACCAGGATCAGTTGGACGGCCAGCGTCCCCACGAAGGCGGCGATCGCCAGCCACGGCGTTGCACCTGATTGACCCAGCCACGGCGTGGTACCTGATTGACGCCGTGCCGCCGGTTCCTTCGTGTCCGACCCGGCCTGCGTCACGGGGCCGTCACTTCTGGAACCCCTGTTGAAGCCCCTCTCGAAGCGCCTGTGGACGCGGCAGGTGAGTCTGGGTGCTCGACGGACGGGCGGATGCGACCCAGTGGGTACCCGATGATCACGACACCGAGCAGCGTGGCCTCGACCTGCTCGAGCAGCTGGCAGGCTTCGACGGCGTCGCCCGCGCGGGTGGTGTTCTCGTCGATGACGAGGATCGTGCGGTCGGCGATCGAGCAGATGACCTGGCTCTCGGCGGCATCGATGATCGCTGGCGCTTCGATGACCACGAGGTCCGCGGCGTCTGTGGCGCGCCGGAGGAGGTCGGTGAAGCGCTCCCGGGCGAACAGCGCGTAGGGGTCGACCCGGGAATTACCGGCGGGCATCACCTGCATGGTGGCGCACCATCCCGGCACGATCTTGCCCTCCAGCCCGGCGGTGCGGCCGTGGACGGTGCCCCCTGCCAGCACTTCCGCCACGCCCTGCAGGCCCTGGTGCTCGTCCCTGCGGTAGTTGCTGCGCTGCTGGTGGAGATCAGTGCACATGTGCAGGGTGCGCTCGCCTTGGATTGCGCGGTAGTAGGCGAGTCCCTCCGCGACCCGAGCGGTGCCTGCGCTCGTCCGCGGCGAGATGATCGCGACCGTCGCGGGCCTGGCCAGATCCCCCATCCCGACCACGTTGGCCAGCTGCATGAAGCGCTGGGCGCGGCGTCGGTTGGCGCCCCTCGACCTGCCGCCAGGCAGGCTCACGAGGGTGTCCAGCCCGAGCCGGTCGCGGACGTCGTGGGGCGTGGCGAGCCGGTTCTCGACGCCTGCGAAGGCCAGCGCGACGACACAGCCCAGCACCAGCCCGCCGATGAGTGCGAGTCCGATGTTCTGGACGAGCTGCGGCTCCAGCGCTGACACGCCCGCGTTGAGATTCTGCTCCCGAAGCTGGCTGGAGCTGTCGGCCTGCAACTCGCTGATCCTGTTCTGCAGGTCGAGAATGGTGCTGGCGGACAGCGATGCCTCGGGGCTGGACCCCGGAAGCGTCACCAGCAGAGCGCGTTCGGTGGTGATCTGGTTGCGCAGCTCCGCGATCGTGTTCTCCCGGTCGGCGAGCAGGTTCGCGTTGACGTCGGCCAGGAACGCCCGTGCCATGGCCGCGGCTGCCGATGCGGCGAGCTCAGCGTTCGGGGCGGTGGCTTCGATGTAGATGATGGGGGCCGTCGCGGCCGTCCTGGCGCTGAAGGTGAGGTCCCCTGTGACGCCCGCGGTCTCGCGGATCACGTCCTGGTAGGACTGTTCGTTGAAGTACTCCGCGTAGCCCTGCGCCAGCGGTGCGTCCTGCTCGGGGGCGCGGTTCTGCGAGATGATCGTCAGAGTCGAGCGCCCGGTGTAGGTCGTGTGCTGGCCGAGGGACGCCGCCGCGGCGGTGAGGCCCGCCAGGATCGTGATGGCGACGATGAGCCAGGCGCGGCGACGCAAGCGGTCCAGCTGTATCCGAAGCGGGCTCAATACCTGTCCCCTCTCAAGTCGCTGGGCGCCCCGCCACCGTGTGTACTCGGACTATCCCCCTGCACATCCGAACACTACCGTTGGAGAGCAGACGATTCCATGGAGTGACGATCTTATCGATACGCAGCGAGCGAGCACCAGTCTTGCTTGTCGGGGCGTCGGTTGTGGAGCAGGGAGGCAACGCCCGTGTCGGATGTCGGTCCCTCGACTCGGTTGCGCAGCGTCGCGCTGAGCGTGCTGGCGGCGGGAGGCGTGTTCCTGCCATTAGCCGTGCTCGGTTT